>URPT01000005.1 GCA_900549845.1 uncultured Veillonella sp.
ACGTACCACCTTGAACAACGATATGATCGCCTAATTCTTTAGGGTCTTTCACCTTAAGAACCTTATAAAGGGCATTTTTAATTACAGAATAAGCAAGACCTGCTGCGATATCTTGTACCGTAGCACCTTCTTTTTGAGCCTGCTTAACCTTAGAGTTCATAAATACAGTACAACGAGAACCCAAGTCGATTGGCAAGGATGCCAATAAACCTTCCTTCGCGAATTGATCGATTGGAATGCGTAGACCGGATGCGAAGGTATCGATGAAGGAACCGCAACCAGAGGAGCAAGCTTCGTTCAATACGATATCTTCGATGTAGCCATCGCGAACCTTACAGCATTTCATATCTTGACCGCCGATGTCCAAGATAAAGGATACATCAGGGCAGAAGTAACGAGCTGCACGATAGTGAGCCATTGTTTCTACTTCACCAATATCGATACCAAGGGCGCGTTTAAGGAATGCTTCGCCGTAACCCGTTACACCAGAATGCGCAATATACGCGCCTTTTGGTAACAGTTCATAAATCTTCTCGATCATTTCACGAGATTTTTCTAATGGTTTACCATGATTAGGACCATAGTGAGAGAATATGATTTCCTTATTGCTATTGATGAGAACTACTTTAAGAGTAGTAGAACCAGCATCAATACCAAGGTAACAAGGACCTTGCGCATCTTCAATATTCGCTTTTGGCGTTACTGCCTTAGCGTGACGAGCGCGGAATTCTTCTAATTCTTGTTCATTTTTAAATAGAGGTTCTACACGATCTGTAGCCTCCATAGGAATACCGATGAGGGCACCAATTTCCTTTGTTAATTGACCAACCGTAATCTCACGACAGTCTTCTTTCATCAAAGCCGCCCCTAAGGCGATGAATAATTCACCATTTTCAGGGATAATGCGATGCGCTTCATCTAGTTCTAAGGTATCGCAGAAACATTGACGAAGTTCGGATAAGAATGTTAACGGCCCCCCAAGGAATGCTACATTACCTTCAATTTTATGACCGCATGCAAGGCCTGCAATTGTTTGGTTTACAATAGCTTGGAATACGGATTTTGCAATATTTTCATGAGATGCGCCTTGGTTTAACAAAGCTTGTACGTCTGTTTTAGCAAATACGCCACAGCGTGCTGCAATTGGATAAATCGTATCAGCATTCATGGCCAATTGGTTAAGACCAGATGCATCAGTTTGCAATAAAGTAGCCATTTGGTCGATGAAAGCACCTGTACCACCTGCACAAGAACCATTCATACGGTGTTCTGCCGTTTGACCTAAATAGGTTACCTTCGCATCTTCACCACCAAGTTCGATGATAACATCAGTTTCTGGATACAACGCTTTTACAGCACGTGTTTCAGCAATAACCTCTTGCACGAATGGAATGCGTACCTTTTCAGCCATCGCCATACCACCAGAACCTGTAATACATACATGAACTTGATCATTTTCATGGCCCACTTGAGCCTCTTGGAGCAAGGTATATACGGTGTCCAAAATGTTTGCATAATGGCGTATGTACTTTTTATACAAATAATTATCGTGTTCGTCTAATAGTACAACTTTAACAGTCGTAGAGCCCACGTCAATACCCATGCGTAGCATGTGTTGCATAAATACCTCTCTTTTCAAAAAACGTATGACCACACAAGATCATACTCATATTGTGAAAGTAGTACATTGAGCATGAATCTAAAATAAAATGCACCAAACATCTAATTAAACTTAGATAAGGATAGACTTTCACAAAAACATCTAATTTTTTAAATATCCTATACATATTATACAACAAATGTAGATAAAATCTATGTTTTTCTATATTCCAATGAGTTATATGGAATATGACTAAACTTGAATAACACCTCTACATCGAGATAGGATGTAAAATTTATTATATCATTCTAAGATGAAAAAAAGTGTACCTAACAGCACATAACTTAAGCAACAAATAGGTAAATATTATTTCTATTTCAATTAACAAGAATAAGGGAATACAAAAAGAGGCTTCCATGAAATCATTGAAGCCTCTTGTATTTGTATTGTTCATTATATACTTTTGAGTTTTATTATTCACTCTATATAGGTTACAAAACCTTTTTATATAATCCGATAAGATCATCATGGTTAGCTGGGTATGGATTAAATCTATAACACATATCCTCTAGTGCTCTATCTGCCATAAGGTTAAGTTTTGGTTCAGATGTAGTCTTATCTACACCAAATTCAGTCAGTGTCATTGGACATTCTAAAGTTCGTTGTAGTTTTACAATCGCCTCTAGTAACGCACCTATTTTATCTCCATCGGATGCTTTATGCGATGCAAAGCCCAACTTAGCAGATAGATGGGCATATTTCTTGGCCACCTCTTGGTTACGAGAGCAATTAAATCCAATTACATAAAGCAAAAGCATACTGTTAGCTAGACCATGAGGCACATGAAATTGTCCTCCCAACTGATGAGCCATGGCATGAACTATACCTAATCCGGCCTTGTTAAAGGATAGACCTGCTAAACATGAAGCCTCATGCATAGACATTCTATCTTGCTCTGTTGCTGTTGGCTTATGACATCTTGGTAAGTAAGTAAAGACTAGCTCAATCGCCTGTTGTGCCAACGCATCAGTAAAATTATTTGCAGCCGTTGCTACATAAGCTTCCAATGCGTGAACTAGCACATCCATACCACTGAATGCAGTAACACTTGGTGGAGATGTTTTTACAA
The DNA here is from genome assembly GCA_900549845.1 of uncultured Veillonella sp. Taxonomy (GTDB): domain Bacteria; phylum Bacillota; class Negativicutes; order Veillonellales; family Veillonellaceae; genus Veillonella. The sequence goes on from URPT01000005.1 coordinate 2,730, forward strand.
ATAATGGCGTTAATAATGCTTCATCTGGTAATACCGCATCATCCACAAGAGGATATTTAATTTGTGTTTCGCTATCTGTAAGAACAGCAAAAGAGGTCACTTCTGATCCAGTTCCACTAGTAGTAGGAACAGCAATAAAGGATTTGATATCCATATGCTTTAACTTACGACCAAAGTAAGCCATGCCCTTACTCATATCGATACAGGATCCCCCACCTATGGCAATGATTACAGTTGGTTTAATGCCTTCCATAAACTCAATACCCTTTACTACATGCGTTATGGGTGGATCAGGTACTACTTCAGTATAGATGGTTACCTTATTTTTACTGTCCATTAACCCCATCACATATGTAAGGCTTGGAGAATCTTTTAAAAATGGATCGCATATGATAAGTATAGATTCATTAGAAAACTCTGTAAGACGATTCAACGAATCTGGCCCTGCATAAATCTGGGTTGGAAAAGTCCATTGATTCATATGCTCACCACCTATCGAATATTAAATCCTGTTGTTAAGCAACATCTACGACGTCGCGCAAAGCAACGAGCCGATGTAGTAGATTCCCCAGTAGGTGTAGCAATTGTAAAGGTTGTCGTACCCTCACCGCTAAATCCAAGCCCTGCATAGGACGGACCATTCTTAACAAAAATGGAAGTTTTCATTTTACGAGCCATCCGGTTGAGGCGTTCCATATTCAAGGAATGCATTGTAGCCGTATGATGTAAGCCTGCTTCTAACATCAAGCATACATCAAGACCTTCGTCAAAGCTATCTACTGTAACAACAGGTAAAATAGGCATTAACATCTCAATTACTGCAAAGGGATGATTTTTTGGAGCCCGCATGATAATTAACCGTGGATCACCATTGTACGGAATATGTGCTGCATCAAGAATAACGCTTGCATTTTTACCGACAAATTTTTTATTTGGTGTCCCATTCGGTAATACTGTTAAATCGACAAGACGTTGAATATCTTGTTGATTTTCAAGGAGAACACAACCTGCTTTTACCATTTCTTGAACTAGCTGTGGCTCGATTTGGCGCATGGCTACAACGCTCTTTTCAGCGATACATAGAATATTATTATCTAGACTAGCGCCGAGAACAATATCTTGAGCGGCCTTTTTAATATCTGCCGTTTCATCTACAAAGGCCGGTGGATTACCTGCACCAGCACCGATAACCTTTTTACCACTTTGAAGGGCTTGTTTTACTACGCCAGGACCTCCAGTAACAACTAATAGGCTCACATCTGGATGTAGCATCATCTCTTGAGCAGACTCAATAGATGGCTCTCGAAGTGTAACAATAAGGTTTTCAATACCAATCGATTTGGCAATGATTTGATTAAGTTCACTAACTAGCAATCGACTAAGATGCTTAGCACCAGGATGAACACTAAAGAATACAGCATTCCCTGCGGCTAGCATACCTATTGTATTACATATTAATGTTTCCGCTGGATTCGTACTTGGCGTAACAGCACCAATAACACCATAAGCAGACAATTCGTATAATGTCATACCATTATCGCCTGTTTCACACTCTGTAACGAGATCTTCTACGCCCGGTGTTTTATCGAGTGTTAGATTTAATTTTAGTACTTTATCCGCAACGCGACCCATCCCCGTTTCTTCAACGGTTTTCTGAGCCAACTCTTGTACTCGTGGACGCATGGCAGCACGGATGTCTGCTATTACCTTTTCACGGGTTGCTAAGGTGCAATCTTCAAAGCGCGCTTGTGCTACTTTTGCAGCTTGAATTGCTTCATCAACTGTATCAAATACACCTGGCTCAACTTGACCTCTAGGCGCTTGTTTAATAGGTTGTGATGAGGCCATTTCTTGCTTTTGCCCCTGTAATACATCTATAACCATGGAGCGGATCATTTCTTTCAACTGTGTATTGTTTTCCATCATGAACCTCCATATAGGTTGCATTGCTGATGCAATGACCATGTCAACTAACGGTGTACACAATCAAGGATACATTCATGATGTGACACAATAACTAGGTTTAACTCTGGCACCAGCTATTTCCTATACAACTATTTTTCAAAACTATCAATAATACCCACAATAGCACAATCTACTGCGGTGCCTTTATCATCTTCGAAAATATGCCGTGCCGATGAGCCTCGAGTTAGAAGCACATATTCACCTTCACCAGCACATACTGTATCGACGGCGATTTCTATGCGCCCCGTCAACTCTTGTTCTCCATCGAGAATATCTACCATCATCAGTTTCATTCCCTTTAGAGATTCATGCTTTTGAGTAGATACAATACTACCCACAACTTTACCGACTTGCATACTTCTCGTTCCCTTCAATTATTGTGATACCTAAGCGCTCAATTTCATCTCGAGCAGCCATGGTGAACCGTTGTCCCCTATATATGACGATAATAGACTGACTTTCACAAGATCTAACAAAAGAGGCCGTTATCCACGCTTGATGACTGGCATATATAGGACGACCAAATTTATCTAGAAATTTGATAGGCCAATCTAGAATAACTGATGGATTCATCAACGAGGTTACAGGAACTGCTAGGTGTATCGTCACCTCACAGTCATAGGCTAATGCACGATGCAAATAGGCAACCCAAGGCACCAATGTATCGCACATTAACTCTCGTATATGACCATAATCTATACCACTGAAAGAAATGAGTTGATTCTGCAACAATATATGCTCATCATAGCTATTGCACTCTGTGACCATAAAAGTAGCAGTGGATGTCATGCGCTTTTCTAGGCGTTCTAGCACCAGTTTAACTAATACATCCATATTAATGCTCACTTCCCATGGCAATCCCTAAGGGCGTTACAAACTCTGGATATAATGGCTTATCTACGGGTAATCCTATATATTGACTGAAAGTTTTTGTAAACTCCTCAAAATTAGAAGCACCACCTACAACAATAATGGGAGTCCCCTTTTCATAGCCACCCTCTTGTAACGCACGCTTAGAAATAGCTGCCATTTTCTCTACAACCGGCCGTATGGTTGCATATACATCGCGTTTATTCGCTTCATTGCGCTTATAAGCCTCTGCTTCAGGAATAGAGATGCCATAGGCCCCGCTAATAACAAGGTTCATATGGGTGCCTCCTGTAGGCTCATCTACGGTATATACAACTCGGCCATCTTTTAAAATGCTTATGCCCGTAGTACCACCACCGACGTCGATAACAGCGCCATCGGTGATGCCTAGTACGTTAGCAGCAGCAGTAGGTTCATCTAAGATACAAGTTACTTCAAAACCTGCACTTTCAAGAACATGACCTACTACATCTTTATTTTTGCCTATCGTTCCAGGTGGAACAGCTGCTGCGGCATATACAAGTTCTGTACCTAAGGCTGCTTCCGCCTTAGCCTTTAGCTCTCGCGTAATCGTAACAGCGCCCACATAGTCAACTACAAGGCCATCTCGAATAGATTCGTTGTATTCAAAGGCACCATATATAGGTTTACCTTTATCGTTTACTACGGATAGGACAATAGATGATGTACCAAGGTCAATGCCTACGCGTAAATTCTTTTGATTATGCGAGCTCACTTGTTTGGACTCTACAAGATCAGAGAACTCTTGCAAGGTATTATTTGCCTTTTTCAAACCTTTCATCATATCACCTACTTTACTGTACAATTCTCGCCATCACTGTACCTTGTACATTGGCAGCATTTGCCTCATCTGTATCAATATGGAGTTCTAGAACAAATCCGGGTACGGCCCGAACGATGACATCACCAAATACAGTGGTGCGCTCTGATGTTTGAATTTCAACATTTACGCTGTCGCCATCGTTTACAGAAAGCCGTTTTGCATCATCAGGAGACATATGAATATGTCGTTTTGCAACGATGCAAATAGGTTTTGTAATTTCTCCATTTTCAGTACATAGAGTAATCTCTACGGCTGATTCTAAATGACCAGATAGCACAATAGGAGGTTTTATACCCAATGCACGAGCATCGGTCAAAGACACCTCTACTTGTGACTGTTTTCTAAGAGGACCTAATACGCGGACATTTTGAATGACCCCTTTAGGCCCCACTAAAGTAACTGTTTGTTCTGAAGCAAACTCTCCAGTTTGTTTTAAGTCACTTTTTTTAGTAATAGCCTGGTTAGGGAATAATATATCCCAGTCCTCCTGACATAGATGGACATGTCTATTGCTCACACCTACGGGAATGGACGATTCGAACATGGCTTCGATCACTTCTCGTACGATAGCACGAATCTGTTCCCGATCCATAAGCTATTATCCTTTCTTAGGTAAGATCAATTCTACATCGCTATGAGGGCGTGGAATGACATGAGTAGATACTACTTCACCTACTTTTTGTGCTGCTGCACAGCCCGCATCAACAGCGGCTTTTACAGCGCCTACATCACCTCGAACCATTACTGTTACAAGACCGGAACCGATTTTTTCAGTACCTTCTAATGTAACGTTAGCTGCTTTTACCATTGCGTCAGCCGCTTCAATTGCACCTACTAAACCTTTTGTTTCTACCATGCCTAATGCGTTATTCATGATAATCTCCTTTATTTCTTACTACTTTATTTCTTTTTAGGGTTGTTCTTTGGTGTTGTTTTCTTTGTACCTGTTGATTTAGAACTTTTCGGTTCTATGATCGTAGATACTATCTCATCTAACACCTCAATAACCTTCTCATCTAATTGGGGTTTCTCTGTTTCATCAGCTACCTTAGCCGGCTTATCTGTAAAATCATCATTAAAGGATTCTACTAAACCTTCTGCAGGTCGAGGAATAACTTTGTGAGCTACATACAAGTTCATACCTTTTGTAATCGCTACACCTGTTTGAACAGCTGCTTCAACAGCTGCCACATCACCAGCAACCTTTACGGTCATCCAGCCAAGTCCTCTCGCCTTTTCTATTCCTATGAGCCGTACATTTGCAGCTTTAACCATTGCATCTGATGCGGTGATAGCCCCCAGCAAACCAGCTACTTCTAGTAACCCTAGTGAATCTTTCACCATGCCACCTCCCGACGTCTATTTCTTTGATGATTCGCACCTAGGATTCATACATTCCTATAATGTTAGCTACGTTGCATATCTACTAACATTTGACGAATCAAATCTTTTAACTCTGGTTCTTGAGTCAAAATATCATTCATTAGATGATGTAAGCATTACCTTTGTTTTTAGGTCTTTCTCCCATAGTTTCCAGTAAAGCTAATCCCACATCACGTGCTGCTTTTACAGCTTGTTTAACAGCGCCAGAATCACCACTAATTTGTAAAACAACTTCATTACTCATAGCAGAACTCGATGGAGATCGATAACTTACCACATCTACGTTAGCTGATTTAACTGCTGTATCTGCCATAACTACACCAATAGCTGCTGGGGCTCCAACAATCAAGCCAAAGGCTTTACCTTCTGGTGTCCCAAAAGCAGTGACTAAGGCTTCTCCTGCACGCGCTGTATATTGGACCTCCACATGGCCTGCGTCATTCATATATACTTCGCCAAAGGTGCGTTCTAATTCACGTAATGCTACTTCCACAGAACGTCTTACATCGGATACGTCATCGCCACCAAATATGATAAGGGAACCAGAACCAGCGCCACCTTTCATATCACGGGCCAGTTCAATGCTAACAATCTCTGTATTCGTTGCTTTTACAGCTTCATCAGCAGCCATAATTTGCGGCCCTGCACCTGTACGTGAACCTAAGATACCGATGGATCGATATGACTTAGTGAGCTTCATAGCTTCCAATACTTGACTATCAACATTGGCAATTACGAGACCAATTGTATCGCCTGTTGTAGTGCTACCTACGTGTTCAGTAATCATAGAAGTTTGTAGTTGACTTACAGCAGGTGAACTTACAGGTGCCGAAGCACATGATGCATTACTAGTCGCGCCTGAAGTTTTGCTTAAATCAGCACCATCGATACGCATCAATACGCGCTTTAAAATCTCATCTACCATACTTTTAGTATCGGCCATAATTATTCACCCTTTGTTGGTAAAATACCTTCTACATCTTTATGTGGTCTTGGAATTACATGAGTAGAGATAACAATGCCTACCCGTTCTGCAGCAGCTGCACCTGCGTCTACAGCAGCTTTTACAGCACCTACATCACCACGAACCATAACAGTAACGAGACCAGAGCCAATTTTTTCATTGCCTACGAGTTCCACATTAGCTGCTTTAAGCATTGCATCAGCTGCTTCAATAGCACCTACTAGACCCTTAGTTTCCACCATACCTAATGCTTCTTGTGTCATCTGTTTTCTCTCCTTTTACAAAACATAGAGCAAAGATTACAAATTTATTTTTCTAATAGTTCCACCATAGTGCCTATATTCATAAAGGCAAAGTGTGCTGTTTTAAGCAGTTGTACCATTAATACTGCACCAGTTCCTTCACCTAATGCCATTTGCCCATGGATTGGAACTTCATCAAGACGAATATTTGCATAAGCCAATGCTGCGGCCATCCCTACCTCGCGAGAATAATGAGATGGAATACCGTATAATGGAGCGTCTCCATTCATTTGAGTAGCACAAGCCATGGCAACGGCTGTAATATATCCATCGATTACAAATGGAATATGTAAGTCCGTACAAGCTACCATAGCGCCGGTAATAGCAGCTATATCAAAGCCACCTACGCGGCTAATTACCTCTTTAGGACTATTTAAGTGTCCCTTATGATGAGATAATGCAGTACGTACAAACTCTCGTTTTTGATTCATGTACGCCTCTTCATCAGGGCCAGATCCAGGACCTACAGTTATCCGTGGGTCTAGTTTTGTAAGACCACTCAGGACAGCTGCTGAAGTTGTGGTATTACCAACACCCATTTCGCCAAAGGAAAATAGATTGATACCCGATTCTGCATAGTAAACAACTCGGTTATATCCAGCTTGGTATGCTAGGTCAAACTCTTCAGCACTCATAGCGGCACCATCTAATATATTCTTTGTGCCTTGAGCTACCTTTCGATTGACCCCAATACCTTGTGGGCATGCAATGCCTACATCTACCACTTCATAAGGAATATGGTTAAAGATACAGTAATTAGCAACTGCACTTTTACCATCAATCATATTCTGAGACTGTTTGCGAGTAATCTCATAGTTATAACCGATTAGGCCATCTACGGAAATACCATTATCTGCAGAAAAGATAATATGCTGAGCCTGAATCTCAGGTTTCATATCTTGCCAAGCGAGACACATTTTTTTGAAATATCGTTCCCATAGACCCAAGCTTTTTGGAATGATCGCCTTATTTAAAATAAATTGATTAAGTTGTTCTTCAAACACTTTGTCCATGGAAAAACCTTCTTTCAACTAACCGTATATGTAGTTACATAATTGTTTTAACGACTCTTCGTCGTGAACTGATATTTCAAAAATATTAGTGGCTCCCGCTAGTTTAAGATTGCGCCGAGGCGCCTCAACATCTTTACCCGTGTCCACCTTTGATACAACCCCTATAACCTCGCGATTTAAGGAGTTTCCAAAGTTTGGTGGGAATATGGTTGTTTCATCACCTGCAGGAATCATGAAAATCACTACATCCGCATCATAGGCGTGCAAGATAATGCCTCGATAGTAATTAGGATTCTCCATATATTCTCCAGGGGTATCGATGAAGTTTCCCACTCTCGTTATGGCTTGTGTCTTATGATACGTAGCCGAGCCATGAGTAATCGTATCTGCTAATGTAGTCTTACCACAACCGCTACGACCTACTAGAAGGATACGTTTTTCTTTCTTTTCGGTGCTCATAATTACCCTTTCATTAGGATCTTGTTAAATCCGTTGGGAAGAATCCTAATATACGTTGCAGACCTTCAATTACGCTGCGTAAAGCAGATTCAACAGCAGATACATCACCAGTTATGAGAAGTGCACCCGAAAATCTATCGATGAAACCGATTTCGATATCACCAGATTTACTTGCAATATCGGCTGCAATAATGGTCCCTTCGCCAGGTGTTATGGTAAGAATTCCAATGGCATTGCGCCCTTTTTCCTCAAGTCCCATTTTTCTAAATAGATCTGGCTTAGGATTGGCAATAACATGGGCTATCGTAACCTGCTTTCCAGGTACAAACTCTTGTATGATGCGCTGTTTTGCATCAATTACCTCTTGAAAGGCCATATAATCTCCTCCTAATGTAATATGTATTCTTTAAACTATACTGACATGTTATAGTTTGTCGTTGTTTTATATACTCTAGCTATAGTTAAGGTACCACTAATTGGAAGAACAACACGGCTAAGCCTGCCCCAATCAATGGGCCAATAAATGGTACCCATGCATATTGCCAGTTCGCAGTTCCTTTATTAGGAATCGGTAATAAGAAATATGCTAACCGCGGACCAAAGTCACGGGCTGGATTTAATGCATATCCAGTAGTTGCGCCAAAGGACATACCAATGGATGCTACCAAAATACCGATGACCATAGGTGCTAAACCATCGGCCATTTTTCCTAAGCAGAGAATCGCTAGCATAAACATAAATGTTGCTATGATTTCAGATATCAAATTGAAAGGTTTATTATCAATAGCTGGACCTGTTGCAAAAATCCCTACACAGTTTCCTTCGTCAGGACCGGTTACTTTAAAGTGTGGATAATAGAACAATGCAGCAATGGCAGCACCTGTAAAACCACCTGCAATTTGAGCTATGGACATGGGAATGACTTGATCCCAAGGGAATATACCTGCTACAGCAAGAGCAAAGGTAACGGCAGGGTTCAAATGCCCCGGGCCACCAAGTGTAATCCCTACATATACACCAAAGGCTACGGCAAATGCCCATCCGAAGATAATGTGTAGCCAGTTAGTACCAAAAATACTAACAATGGTTTTCTTTAACAAGATAGATGCATTGGTAGTATTACCAAATGCAATTAAAACGGCAGTACCAACAAACTCACTAATATACATTTGCGTTACGTCCATTGTTTTCACCTCATTGAGTTAACAGAGATTGTAATGCATGAGATGCAATGTCCATATCCTGTGCCACGGTACCACCGCTAATGCCTAGTCCACCAATCATCTTTCCATTAATCATGATTGGATATCCGCCACCAAAGGTGCAAATTTTACGGTTTACCATGGATTCTATGTTGAATAGATCGCCATCAGGCTGTGCGCTTGGATGTATTTCATGAGTTGCTGATTTGAGCGCCACTGCGGTGTACGCCTTTGCCTGTGCGATGTCGTTACTGATGAGCAATGCATCTGACATACGTTGGAAATACATTAATACACCGTTTGCATCTACTATAGATACAACGATAGGTACGCCTATGGACTGAGCGTAGTCCAATGCCGCTTGTGAAAGCTTCGTCATAATACGCTCTAAATCTGTTCCAGTTGACATATAAATAACTCCACTTTCAGCAGTATGCTCTATATTACATACGCATTGATTGCTTTCTGTCAGTATTTCCTCACGACTAGTTGCTACACGTTCTGAAACGCGTTCTACAATTGTTTCTACAAATTGTATATAGTCTTCCATGCGAGCCATGATATATAGAGCATCAGATAGTCGATTAATAAATTTACGAACCTCATCGCGAATAGGTTCTACAGAACCTAAGCTTATAAGCAATCGTTCACCACGACGACAAATGGTACGTGCCACGTGTAACTCTGCAGCAGATAGATAATTTCCGCTTAATATAAAGCTATGTTGCTGTGGCAATCGCGTTGTATAGTCATCGATCATATATTCCAATTCGCTTATATCTTGTTGTGAAATTAGATTACTACTTTCACTTAGATTTTCCACATGAGGCGTAGCTATCTCCGCACATAAGCGGAATAGCTGATGTTGTAATGTGTGAAGCACATGTTTATTGTCTGGTGAGACGACTAATTTCTCACATACACTAACCTGTGCATTTAATTCATCAAAGGTTCCATATGTGTCCACACGAAGTGAATTTTTAGGTACTCTAGTGCCATCAAAGAGAGCCGTTGTACCTGCATCACCGGTTTTCGTATAAATAGCCATATGCACCACCTCTAAAGTTAGTTAGATTTAAAAAGCTACTTCCAATCGTTCATCAGAAACGAAAGGATTACCTTTTACAAGGCGGGCTGCATTGACACCCAAGGTGCGTAAGCTATCTGGATATTGAGCATAGCTCGTAAGTCGATAAATAAATTGATGCATTGGTATGTTTTTATAGGTCAACACAATCGCCTCATCATCAACGCCTATCCCAACAGATAAAGCCGAATTACGAGATGCTAGGTCGGCCAATGTCATATGCGTACCACTATGGGACTCAATGACAACAGGAAGACCTTCCTCTTCAATTCCATATAGTACGGGTTTTAGTATATCCTCACTGATATGCTCTGTAGTATACAGCAATATAGTTGGCTTACTGACGATACTTTGATCCATCATAGGCCTCCCTTCTGTGCATAGGATAATACCAATCCTGTTGCTACCGCATTTCGTGCCCCTTCAACGCCTCGAATATTGCCTCGACCTGCTACTAATGCATATTGTGAAAGTGCATCGGTTACGAGTTGAGGAATTTCAAAGTCTAATGCAGAACCACCTACGATAACAACGAATGGTATATCTCGCACATTATGAGTAGGACTAACAGATGCCAAAGCGCGGAGTGAATTTGTGACAAATACCCGTTTCTTTGCGGTTTGACGAACACGCTTAATCGTTTCTAGAGGGATATCTCGCTCTACAGGAACGAGCCCATCTGGCGTTACGATAACAACGCGGCCAAACAATGCTGCCGAAAGTGGTTCATTAAAGAACTGCACCGTTCCATCTTCGTGACGAATGTGATATACACTGAGTACTTGAGCCAATGGGTCTCGTTTGATGGCTTCTGCAATATGCATATCCTCTAAACCAAGTTCAGAATTGATGAGCATAGTTACCATATTTCCTGCCCCTGCAAGATGAATGGCTTTAATTTTTCCTTCTTGGTTAATGATGGATGCATCGGTAGAGCCTGCCCCTAGATCGAGTATGGCCATTGGTTTTGCTGTCCCCGGTGTAGTCAAAGCGCCTAAGATAGCTGATTCAGCCTCTTCACCACCGATTTCAACGGGTACGCCTAACTCTTTTTCTACCTGCTTTGCAATGATTTCCATTTGTAGATGATCTGACTTAACCATGGAGGCAATGCCTACGGCTTGTTCCATAGAGAACTCACCTGCAAGGCCGCCCTTTACATTGATAGGAACAGCTACATCTACGGCTAGCAAATCTTGGATAAATACATCTTGAGGGGATTTATTCGTCAATTGAGCCATTGTAAGGCGAACCTTTTCAAGCATGCCACCTACGTTCGTACCGGCTTCACCACTAATATCATCGATAGGATGAACAGATTCGAGAGTTTCCATAATCCTCTCTGCCCCAGCAGATACATCAACGGATACAGTTCGGTCATTCCCCATAACAATGATGGATCCTGCTGGTATTACCCGCTCCTTAACGTCCCCTGCTGGTGTTTTGATGACTACAGCTGAGCGATTTCCGATAAGAGCTCTAGCGATAGGTACAATATTCTTTGTTTCCTCTGGTGAAAGCTCAAATACAGTGGCAATTCCATAAGGATTCGATAATTGTGATACTACTTGCCCCGGTTCTACAACCTCTACAGCAGAAAGCATGCCCATTGGGATTTTATCGATATACGCAACCTCGTCTACGATAGGAATTTTATGATCCAATCGATTGTTAACAAGTACGCCGTCATCGGCTTGAAGAATAGCAGCTCGAATATCATAACCTCGCTTACAGTACGCATTAATTAGCTGTGCTACCAATTCAAAATCGATAATCTTTGGAGCTACCACGATGTATGGCTGACCTTGTGGCTTATCAATCAGTTGCTCAATGGGAACCGTATAGCCTACGCCAAGGCCTAACCCACCAGGAGTTTTAGGATTGTGACCAATCATGGTAGATTCCGTAATAATCGTTTCTGTAATCGTTTCCATAGCCACATCACCGATAACTGGTGTAGCCTCATTAATGCGAACTAAGTCGATGTCTCGTAGTGTAAGATTAGCAGACCTGATTAGCGACTTGAGGGCATCCATGAGACCTACGATATTTTCGCGAGTCCCTTTAATGCCTGTAGTACTAGCTATTGCAGAAGATAAGAACTTTACCTCACCATTGCTATGCACTTCGGCCAAGGCCGCTTCTGTTGTAGAGTTTCCGATATCGATGCCAACAATTCGTTTCATAATGACATCTCCTATAGGTTAATTATCACCTTTAAGTTTTTTACGACGTTCGTAATTTTCTGCAGCTTCTCGTACAAAGTTTGCACAAATTGGAGCCCCTAAACCATCAAGTTCGCTAGCAATATCTAACAGTTCTTGTTTGGAAGAACGATATGGACGAAGTGCATTGTACATTTCAAGTAAGCGTTTATCACTTACCTTCGTCATTTCTGCAGCGCGAGAAAAGTTGAGTTCAATTTGATCTCGGCCCCCAGCCTTAGCAATTTGACCTTGAGCTTTCAAAATAGATGGAGATATTTTTAAATCATCCATTGTAATATGGCCGGCCATTACGTTATCCATCGTAATATGGCTTAAGTCTCGACCTTGACCAAGATCAATCCATTCTGGATGTTTTTTAGCAATCGGATAATCTTCGATTGTAGCCACTCTATCTACTGTATTAGTTGTAGATGGTGTATGAGGCGCTGAGTACTGTGTTGTACTTCCTTTCGCCCCTTCTATTTCAGATACGATCTGCCGAATTAAGGCTTCTAATTCGTTAGCCATAGTAAACCTCCTTATACAGTGACACGAACTTCATCAGCTGGCTTACCTTTTACTACATGCTTAGTTTCCTTGATATGTAGCAATGCAGATAATGCTTGGTATTTTGGACGAGCCATTTGATCGTTCAATGTTGGTACTGGTGTTGGGGATTCGCCCTTAGCATATTTAGCAGCATTTTTACCGATAGCGCGGTATGTTTCAGCTGTTAATAGCGGTGCTTGAGGGAATAATTCCAAATTTGAAAGTGGTTGTAAATCGCGTTGATGAATCAAGGTTGTACCTTTAGATTGAATACCAATACATACACCGGATCCAGAAATAGAATCGCCTTCAACGGCTACGGCCGCTACGTCAGAGGAACGGTATACGCGAATTACACGAGCTTTTAAACCTTCTTCTTCGATACCAGCTACTAATTGGCGAATTACCTCTTGATGCGGTACACCAACGATAGTTTGTCGTTGACTACGGCCAAAGGCAGGGCCAACAGCAATAACTACTTCATCTGCGCTTGTACCAGGTTTTGCAGGGCCACCTGTTTGGAGCCAGCTATCATCACCAGTTGGGTCTTCATGTCGAGGAGCCGCACTTGGTGTTGTGCTTTCACCAGCACTAGCCTTGAATTGTGGTGCTTCATGAACACCACCCATTTCTTGTAAAACGTCTAGGATAATAGAACGTAATACATCTCTGTTAATTTCAGCCATCATGACACCTCCTTATATATCCCGTGGATCAATGGCGTTTGGAATATCTTTAATGCGTTCCCAATCTTCACCTTCCACACGATAACCTGTGCCAACACCTTGATAGTCATTTCTATTGTTAATCGCGGAGATAACATTGAAATCACGGTCAAAGATGGCCGATGTTTGTAAGTAATCGCCGGAGATTTTTTGTTTTAATAGATTTAAAATACTTTGTGCTACATCAGGATGACCTTCTTTAGCTAAGCCTTTTACAAAGTCAACGCCAGTAACACCGCGATTCAACAAGTCTTGAGCCGCTTTAATATCTGCAACCTTGTCGCGAGGAGGCATATCTTTAGAGCCATTCGCATAGGTAGCAGCCTCTACCTCTTGATCTGTAATCGGAGGCAAGCCTAATGCTTTGAACAAAGCTTGTAGTGCACGAGCCGCTTTATTACGAACTGCTACTACTTCTTCTTCGCGAGCAGGGATAAGACCGCCATTTACCTTGAGGTCACGTTGGATAACTGTCCAGTCATCATAGTCCTCTGCATCCCAGTTGGACCCAGCAAACATGTTGTCATAGTTTGGTGTAGAGCTATAACCAGAACAGATAAAGTCAGTACCTGGTGCAAATTGCATCAATGTACGAGCTGTTCTACGCAAATCAGAATGACTGAATGTTTGGTCATTACTAGATGCACATTCTAGGTCAAGCATAGCTGCTACAAGGTTTTCTGCTAATACAGCGCGGATACCAGAAGGTACAGCTGCTGGAATACCGATACAGCTTACAGAACCATTTTGGATACCTTGTACGCCAGCGCCTTTTGTGAGGTATAGGCAACGGATTTCAAGGTACAACATAGATTTACCTTCTGCTTGACCCATTTGTACTTCAGAACCTGTACCAGAGGTGAAGCGCATTTTAAGACCACGAGATGCATAAGCAGATGCAAGGAATCCTTTAGACCAAGGTGTATCATCACCATCGGTAAATACGTCTTCTGTACCATATACGGAAATTGTTTCTGCATATGCTGTGAAGCCACGCATACCAAGTTCCAATTCTGTTGCTTCTTCCAAAGAGCATTGTGTCAATACACCTGGGCGACCACATTGAGAGCCTACGAGTAAGCTAATCGCATTAAGTGGTGCGTAACGAGCAACGGCTACTGTTGTTTCTTCTTCTGCAAACCCACGAAGTGCGCCTTCCGCAGCATCGGCTGCGATTTGTACTGGGTTATCGTTTACGTTCGTTACATGAGCTTGGTTAGCCATTGTACGACGAGCGCGCATTTTTTGCATACATTGCATCATTTCTACAACGTTCATGCAAGAAACAACTTCCAACATTTTCGCTGGAGTAATAGATTTACAAATCTTAACGATTTCTTCACGAGGTACTGATGGTGTAAGCATCATATTAGCAATCTCTTTTGAATCTTTTGCCATTGCTTCTTGAGCACCATCGAGAACGATACCGTAATTTGCAATAAATGTATCGATAAGATCAAAATCTTCGCGGCGTTTACCATCGAGTTCAACGATGCGACCACCTTCGATTTTGAGGCTAGGCTTTGGATCTTGAGGAGATTCCATGGCTATAAAACCTTCCTCTACCCATTCCTTTACATAACCATCCTGATTGACAGGACGTTGACTTAATACTTCGAAACGTTTTGATTTCATAGGGCATACCATCCTTTCAGATTAGATATAGGAAGGGGCTCCGTTCACTGGTTCGTCACCCATCGTACCTAGCAATTTCTTACCTACTTCACGAGCAGAAATAACCGCTTGTCGTACAGCCCCAGAATCGCCAGAAATCTGTAAAATTACTTCGTTAGAATTGCTTGTACCTGCAGAAGGAGATGCATAACCGATTACATCAACGTTTGCAGATTTGACAGCTACATCAGCCATAACTACGCCAATAGCTGCTGGAGCACCTACGATAAGACCAAAGGCTTTACCTTCAGGAGCGCCAAATGCTGCATTTACTGCATGACTAGCGCGTGCTGTATATTGAAGTTCAAGATGTCCCGCATCGTTTGCGTATACATCGCCAAAAGTACGTTCCACTTCAGCTAATGCTACTTCAATAGCTCGTTTTACATCGGATACATCATCACCGCCAAAAATGATTAACGAGCCATGGCCTGCGCCACCTTTAGTATCACGAGGTAATTCAATGCTAACAATTTCAGTATTGGTTGCTTTTACTGCTTCATCAGCTGCCATAATGTGTGGGCCTGCACCAGTACGAGCACCTAAAATACCGATGGAACGATATTTTTTCTTTAGTTTCATCGCATCTAATACTTGTTGATCTACGTTAGCAATTACGAGACCAATAGTATCACCAGTTTTACTAGTCCCTACAAATTCAGTTAATCCACATGTTGTCGCCATAATACCCTCCATACGTATAATGAAAGTATCTATGTACAGAAAACTATGTTGCGGTATACCATTTTATATTTTTTATCATTTCTTTAATCATTCATATGTATGCAACCTTAAATTCTGTACACCATATATTACTATAGAGCATGCCTTGCTATTCAGTCACAACCCATCGGACTCAATCCTTTCTAAATACATGTACTATAAGGCTTTTATCTACCTTTATTATAAAAATTATTAAATGCAACTTTTTTATGTATATTCGTAAAATGCGATTTTTCTATTACTAAAATACGACAATCCTGTTATACTTATACATATAAAAGCAAGAAATAACGTAATTTTATAGGTATATGAATTTTAGGTGGTATGTCACTTTTCTCTTTTCTCAGGTTTAGAGCCTACCCTTAAGATAGAGAGCAAGTAGAGCTATTTTAGCAGTGTGCTTACTAGCCCTCTTAACACATTTGTGATTGGAGGTTTTACCATGATTTGTACGAATGAAGATACTAAGCTTATTAATGAAATCATGCGCGATTTCACAAACATAACAAAGATTGCGGCTATTTTTGTTAATAATCGTGGAAAAGTGTTATCTCAAGAATATAACTTTTCCCCTTTTTGCAAGGTTGTAAGGCGCAATCCAATCTATGCCAAGCGCTGCAATCAATGCGACTTATATGGTGGCCTAGATGCTACAAAAGAACTATCATCCTGCCCATATCGCTGTCACATGGGCCTCATCGATTTCTCTGTTCCGGTTATGAAAGATGGCGCCATTTTAGGATTTATTATGGCAGGGCAAACAAAAACAGAAGATACGACGATCAAACCTATTCTTCCTACCCAAACCGATTGGCATGATGACACCAAACTTCGTGCCTTATATCGGACCTTACCAGTTTTGACAGCCGAACAAATTTACAGTGCCACAAAGGTTTTACGGATTTTGGTTGAACACTACTTTCCATTTAACGATGCCATAGCAGAAGAGATGCCTTATGAACAATTGCCAGACTTTGTGGAGTCTGAACGACCTATTAATCGTCCAGAAATTCGAAAGGCTATGTTATATATAGAAAAAAATCTGAGCAAACGAGTGTCGCTCAGAAGGATTTCGGAACATGTTCATTTAAGTGAGTCCTACTTCTCTAAGATTTTTAAAGATGATACGGGACTTTCAGTAGTGCAATATATAACACTATTACGCATACAAGAAGCAAAAAAACTATTAGTATATTCCCAACTAACAGTTAATCAGATCAGTAAAACATTGGGCTATAACAGAACTAGTTATTTCTGTAAAATTTTCAAAATGGCTACCACTGAAACACCACATTCATATAGAAAAAAATATGCAAAACCAATTGATGCATAATATAATAAAAAAGGCGTAACACCAATGGTGTTACGCCTTTTTCGTATCTATAGAGTTTGTCATGAGAAGGTATTGTATCAGATACATATGTTATTAACGATCAATTAGAACGCTGGGATGATAGCTCCCTTGTAGTGTTCTTCGATGAACTTCTTAACTTCTGGAGATTGTAATGCTTTAGCTAATTTTTGGATAGCTGGTTTGTTTTCATCACCAGGGTTAACGGAAAGAAGATTTGCATATGGAGAGTCAGCTTTTTCTACGAATAAGCCATCTTTTGTAGGATTTAGGCCAGCTGGCAACGCATAGTTAGCATTGATTACTGCTGCATCTAAATCTTGGATAGAGCGAGGAATTTGAGCTGCCTCTAACTCAGTAATTTGGATGTTTTTAGGGTTGCTAGTCACATCAAATGGTGTGTTAGTCAAACCAGTTGGATCTTTCAAAGTTACAAGACCTGCACTTTGCAACAAGAGAAGTGCACGAGCACTATTTGTTGGATCAGATGGAATTGCTACTTTTGCACCATTTGGCAAGTCTTTCAAATCTTTAATTTTTTGAGAGTAAATAGCCAATGGTTCGATGTGAACTGGTGCAAAGCTTACGAAGTTTGTACCATGATCTTTATTGTAGTTATTTTGGTAAGGTACGTTTGCAAAGAAGTTTGCATCTACTTCATGGCTAGATAGAGCCATATTTGGTTGAATGTAGTCTGTAAATTCAACGATTTGTAAGTCTACACCTTCCTTAGCCAAAATAGGTTTAACTTGTTCTAAAATTTCGGCATGAGGTACAGGATTTGCTGCTACCTTTAATACCTCTTTAGAGCCACTAGAGCTCGCGTTATTTGTGGAAGAGCCACAACCACTAATCAATAAGGACGCACCTAGTACGGCCGTCGCTGCTAATGCTAACCATTTTTTCATGTAATCCTCCTATCTACGATGAAAACCTACATCTCGGACGAGGACTCATACGTATACAACATTCGTAGATATTATAATAAATCTATTTTTCTTAACTTGTATCTACATTTGATTATTTAATAATTTCGATGTAGTAAGTATATCAATTTAATTCCTACTCGTATAATAGATTTTATATATGTATTAATATAACTTTAATCTATAGCAAGATAAGAGTAATTACATTTAGCTATGCCAAGTACATAAAAACGGTACTAAGATGATTCCCCGTACTACTAGGTAATATACCTAATAGGTACAATCAAACTTAGTACCGTTATAAATATCGCTCTATATAATAAACAATCTAATCAAAATCAAAAAATCAACTTATTGAGTTGACGTTGTTTGCTCCACAGAAATAGTTACAGGTGCTGATAATTTAGCCTCTAACCAAGCTTTTATTCGTTCCAAATCTGCATCAGATATAGTGGAAGTAGTATGGATAATCACCATATAGCGACTCGCTTTAGGCTGTTCTAGATTATCTATTAAAGGCATGCCTTCCACTTTGCTTACAAACGGGAATAACGCCTTTGCTTCAGCTTCTGTCGTTTTCATAGTATTTATAGTTTCACTTACTAATTGATAAGTCGGCTGGTATAGATTATTCAAGTTTTTATATGTTTCAAGATTCTCTGAAGATTTATTCAAGTTCGTCTTATCCATAGTAGATTTTTTCTCATCTACGCTATTAACAAATCGTAATGTATAAGGCTGCAAGTACTCATCTTTCTGTAACTTGTCATCCAACTGGGCTTGCTCCTCTGAAGTCACAGGAGCTCCTATAACTACTATGTCTACTAGCTTATTCGTTTGATCCAATGAATAATCAATTACTTGTCGACGTCCCTCTTGATTAATATCATTCTTAATAAACTGCTCCATATGATTTGACTCAGAATACTTGATAGTCATATCATAGCCTGCATAAATACTTGGTATAGCCATAATAAGACCAATCACGAGAAATATTAACTGGTTACGACGATTAACCTCTTCTGCTTGTTTATGGAATGGCAAACTATATACACCCTTTAAAACAATAAAAGCTGCAAAGAAGATGAAAAATGCATTTATAAAGAATAGATAGCCAGCCCCAATGAAATATTGCCAATTTCCATTAGCCAGTCCATATCCTGCCGTACATAGTGGTGGCATAAGTGCAGTTGCAATCGCAACACCTGGTATAACATTATCTAAGGTCTTACGCGTTTGCCCAATAATCCCAGCTAACCCACCAAATATAGCAATGAATACATCAAAAATATTCGGTTCTGTACGCGCTAATAGTTCAGATGTAACTGTCTGAACGGGGGAAATATAAAAATATAAAGCAGATGCCAAAACAGCAATCGTAACCTGTAAGGACAATCTTAAAATACCGCTTTTTACAACTGTAAAATTAAGCGTAGCAAAGCCAAAGCCAGTTGCTAAAATAGGTCCCATCAACGGTGATATAAGCATAGCACCAATAACAACTGCCGTACTATTCATATTCAACCCAATAGAGGCGATAAATATGGAGAGGATCAGGGTAACCAACGCAGGTCCCTTAATCTTAGCCCCACCTATCAACCTTTTAGCGATAGTTGCATCATCAGCGCGCTCAAAATGTATATCAAAGTATTTATTTATTTTCATTCTTTCTCCTTATAATTTCATCAAATCTGCAAAGGTCCCTACATTTACAAACATATGCTGTGTCGTTTTCAACATTTGAACCATTAAGATAGCTCCTGTCCCTTCCCCCATCGACATGTGGGCTTGAATAGGAACCATGTCTTGTGTAATATCTACCTCTGCTAAAGCTAGCTCTGTGCCTTTTTCGCGGGAATGATGTGACGGCAATGCATAGTCTGTAATGCGCTCGTTCATATGTACCGCACAAGCTGCCGCTACAGCTGTAATAAAGCCATCAATGACAAAAGGCTTTTTAAACTCAACACAAGCGAGCATAGCCCCAAGAATAGCTGCAATATCAAAGCCCCCTACATGGGCTACGATTTTACGAACTCTTTCAACTTCACTGACAGAAACGATACTAGTCTTATGCTTATCTAATACAGCGCGCACAAAATCAATTTTTCGTTTCATCAAATCTGGTTTATTCGGCCAAGAACCGGGTCCTACTGTTTCAGTGGGATCAGCTCCAGTTAAGGCAGACAACACACAGGCAGAAGTCGTCGTATTACCGAGTCCCATTTCACCAAAGGAAAAAAGATTTATCCCTTGCTTTACATAATGTTCAACTCGTTCATAGCCAGCTTGAAAGGCACGATTAAATTCATCCTCAGTCATAGCAGGGTGGTTTAATATATTCTTTGTCCCCTTTGCGACCTTGCGATCCACTCCGATACCATCATCTGAGGCAATTCCTACATCCACAACTTCATAAGGAATGTTGTTAAAGTTACAAAACTGTGTAGCCGACGAACGACCCAAGAGCATATTACGCGACTGCTTTTGCGTTACCTCATAGTTATAACCTACATAGCCTTCCATATTACAACCATTATCGGCAGAAAATATGATATGCTGAGGTCGAATTTCACCACTAATCTCGCCCCAAGCAGTACAAATCTTTCGGAAATAATCCTCCCACAAGCCTAAGCCACCTGGGATCAGGCATTTCGGTTGAAGAAATCTATTTAATTGTTCCTCAATTGGTAATACTGACTTATCTTTCATTCTAATCTCTAGTCTACACAGAATATGCCCACTAACCTTCTATTAATTCGATATTATTCTATATAAAAGTATAACACAAATTATATATCTAGTAATATAGGTTTTGTACTAGTACTCATATATACGAATTATCCTCTCATCAGGGAATAATCTATGCTTTTTAGCCTTAAACTCTGGATTGTTATTAGAATCAAAATATTCAATCGTATTTCTCAACTGCTCATGAGTAAATGGACTCGTACTTGGATTATATTCAAGCTGATTAAACACAGCATACCGTCCATCATATGCAACAAATTGTAACTTAGACTTCTTATCTGGATTGTATGAGTCCACTAATATTCCAGGCAATCCATTATTCCATACAGCCGAATAAGTAGTATCTTTTGGTTCATAGAACGGTCCCCAAATACGCCAAAATATTTGTAAAGAATGATAAAAATTATATTCTTTATCTACAAGCACTTTATTTTCTATGTCTTTAGTATCAGGATGCTCTACATCTAAAGGCATAATCTGAATAGAATACCAAATATCTCCTATCTCATACTCTATATAAATAGAGTTATCCAATATATAAAATATCTTCAACTCCGCACCTTTTGGCACACGGAATGTTATGCCCTTCCATGTAATTGTATCTGTATATGAATCTATATCAATTAAACTCTTCTTACAAGGAACCTTGCTTCCCACAGGATACGATAAAAGAGTAGTCTTTCCCTCATCATGAATCAACTTATCCGTTGAATGATACAATCTTCCCTGAATTAAACTTACTTCTTGAGCATACGTTTTTTCGTCACGTAAATACCCCTTAGCTATATCCTCGGACTTTAATCTTTCCAAATGTCTTTGTAAATCAGCTTCAATCTCATTATTTGTTTGTTCACTACTAATACAGATCTCTTTAACACTAGCAGATGTGCCACTATGACCAAGTAGATCTTTTGCATATACTGGTGAAAGCACAGCACTCAACATTAACACTCCAGCAAGGCATGAATATATCCGCTTCACAATACAACTCCTTAACTATATAACAACCACTATAATCAATATCAATCTCTACTAGTATTGTACCTTTTAATACTTGTATAGTCATCAAAAAAAGGTTATCCCTTACAGGATAACCTTTCATTTGAGTTATATAATTAAGTTTTTCTTAAGTTTAACTAGTTACTAAAATTAAGCACCTTGGAATTGAGGCATATCGTCGCCACTGGAGTCGTCCAATTTACCTTGAAGGTCATGGTCAACCATAGCACATACGGATGCGTCAGACCATACGTTTTCAGCTGTTTCAATCATGTCGATAATTGTATAGATTGGTAAGATGATACCAAGCAAACCAATTGGTGCACCGATGGAGCTCATCAAGGACAATGTTAAGAAGTAACAGCCCATTGGAACGCCTGCATTACCAATGGCAGCAAGCACAGCAATGAATAACCAAGCAATCATTGTGCCCATAGTTAATTCAATACCTGCATTTTGCATTACAAATAAGGATGTGACAAGAATGAACGCTGCACAACCATTCATGTTAATTGTTGTACAAATTGGCAATACGAAACGAGCTACTGCCGGATGAGCTTTCAAATTGTCCTCAGCAGATGCCAATGTTACAGGCAATGTTGCAGCAGAGGACTTAGTGAACAATGCAACCGCTACAGCTGGGGACATTTTACGGAATACGTCCACAGGGTTTAAGCCACGGAATAACAAGAACAATGGAATTACGATAAAGAATTGGATCAAGTTACCGCCGATAACAACAGCAGTGTATTTACCTAAAGCACCAACGATGACGCCCGCTTCGATTTGAGCAGATAATTGACCTGCGAAAGCAAGGATGCCGATTGGCAATACATAAAGTAATGCTTTAATCAATGTAAACAGTAATTCTTGTAAACCGAACAATACTTTCAATACTGCTTCGCGACCTTCTGTACGAGGCATAAACGCAAACGCTAAACCAACAGAAGCGGAGATAAACATAACAGATAATACGTTACCTTCCAAATATGGTTTCATAATATTGTTAGGAATAACGGATAAGAAGTGATCGTAATATGTTACATGACCAAGTTTTTCAGGTACTTGCGCTGCACCAGCACCAATTACATCAAGTGGTAAGTTACCTGGCGCAATCCATAGGAATAAGCCAAGGCCTACGGCTGCTGCACAAATTGTAGTAAGCAGTGTATATACTACAGCATGTCCAAAGATACGACCTGTATCTTTTTTAGCACCTAGCATGGATAATGTAGTAATTACTGCTAAGGATACGGTTGGAATTGCAATGAATTGGAATAAACGTGTAAACACAGCGGCAATAAAGTTGAAAAGCTCATTTAGAGCTGGAATATGTTGCCATCCCAAGATAGCACCAATGATAAGTGCCCCCATCCAAAGAATAAACTGACGCAATTTGCCTTGACCACGGCTTTTTAAGGTAATCTCTTGCGCTAAGGCATCGACATTTTTGTTGTTTTGATCTGCCATAAAAACACCTCTCTAAAAACTAAACTACTAGAGACTAAAAAAAAGAAACCCCAGCCCTAGGGCTGGGATAGTGAATATCCGAGTCTCTCTTTAATTCACATTATAAAGATATGATTTAAGGTTGTCAATTACAATATCTGAATATATTCTAATATATTCAGATATGGTTCCAATCTTTATCTAACGAATCTAACAAAAACTAATGATACATATCTATATCTACAGTAATCATTCGCGTTCGCTCTGGATTAAACATAAAGTAAATGACTCTAGGCTGATCTTGATTAAAGTTATGGTAAACAACATATACTACATATTTCTCAGCCGATATCCTAGTACTATAATAAAAATCTTCATTAGGATCATCACCGACACTCTGGCTACCATTAATTAACCAGGGAAATAATTTCCAGTTTTGTCGTTGAATAGTGATAATATCATAATAATTGTTTATGTCACTAACCAATACATTTTTATCTTTTGGATATGTAAACGAATTAAGTGCTTCAACTGTAGTATCCTTGTCCCTGCCATTTATAAATGTATACCAAGCATTAGATTTAACAGTTTCCTCATACCGTGAAATCGTTGCTTCATCACCATCTAATACTAAACAGCTTTGATTCCCTCCTATTCCAATTACTTCAGCAGAAGAAACTACTTTCATGCCCTCCGGTAAAGACTTAGGTGTTTGTAATG
>URPT01000006.1 GCA_900549845.1 uncultured Veillonella sp.
CGCCGCGGCGTAGACCCGGCGGCGGGTGGATTCCCGCACCCGGTCCGGGGTCGTAAAGGTCCGGGAGACCGTGGCGGTGGAGACGCCGGACAGGCGGGATACATCATAAATCGTTGGGGTATCCATAAAACCGGTTCTCCTTTCCAGTGTAAGAAAGCGCTTACATTCATGCACAATAAAAATAAAGCGCCAAGTGCCGTGATTTGTGAATATGATATCATGGCAAAATTTGGATTGCAATAGAAAATCGCCATTTTCTACAGATATCAAAAACAATGTCTTTCTGTATTGTGCAACATTTACAAATCCAGATATTTTTCTTTGAATGCAGCTAATTGAGCTTCTTCCAAGGATAAGCCTTGTTCTTTATAGCGTTCAATAGCAGCGTGCATTTCTTCATATGCTACAGGTACAACTTTTGTAAATCTGTTTACAAAGTTATTCCAGTTTTCAAGGATGTGACGGCCTTTAGCGGAATTAGTATGCAATACGTGTTGTTCTATTAATTCTTTAATGCGTTTAAGGTCATCATTATTAGCAGGACGTAATTCTACTAGACCTGTGTTTACATAACGTTCATCGCAATCGAGGATGTACGCATAGCCACCGGACATACCTGCTGCGAAGTTACGACCAATTTTGCCAAGTACAAGCACTTCGCCACCAGTCATGTATTCACAACCATGGTCGCCTACACCTTCTACAACAGCTGTGATACCACTGTTACGAACGGCGAAACGTTCACCAGCTACACCATTGATATAGGATGTACCAGATGTAGCACCATAGAAGGCAACATTACCGATAAGGATGTTTTCATCAGCTTCAAAGATGGATTTCTTAGGTGGATATACAGTGATAGTACCACCGGATAAGCCTTTACCGAGGTAATCGTTCGCATCCCCTTCAAGTTCTAATGTCATACCTTTAGGAATGAAAGCACCGAAGGATTGGCCTGCAGAGCCTTCAAAGTTCAACTTGATTGTGTTATCTGGCAAGCCGCTTTCACCATAACGACGTGTCACCTCAGAACCAACCAAGGTACCTACAACACGGTTAATGTTGTTGATAGCCAATTTAGCGCGAATTGGTTTTTGGTCCTCAATGGCAGGACGGCACATACGCAAGAGCTTGGACATATCCAATGTGCGTTCCAATTCGTGATCTTGGTCAATCATGTGCATATGACCTACAGATGCATCGATGTATGGGTGGAACAATACGCGTTTAAGGTCAACGCGAGACAATTTAAAGTTATCGTCTTGAGATTTTTGACGAACAAGGTCGATACGGCCTACAAGTTCAGCTACGGAACGTATACCTAAGCGAGCCATGATTTCACGCAATTCACGAGCGATGAAGATCATCAAGTTTTCTACGTACTCAGGTTTACCTGTAAAACGAGCACGCAATTTTTCATCTTGTGTCGCTACGCCATAAGGGCATGTGTTGAGGTTACATACACGAGCCATTTTACAGCCTACAGCAACGAGTGGTAATGTACCGAAACCGAATAACTCAGCGCCAAGCATAGCCGCAACGGCTACGTCAAAACCAGTCATCAATTTGGAGTCTACTTCCAATTTAACGCGGTCACGCAATCTGTTGAGCATCAATGTTTGATGAGTTTCGGACAAGCCTAATTCCCAAGGCACACCAGCGTGTTTTACAGATGTACGGCCTGCCGCACCTGTACCACCATCGTAACCAGAGATTAAGATATTGTCTGCTTTTGCTTTTGCCACACCAGCAGCGATAGTACCAACGCCAGCTTCAGATGTTAATTTAACGGAAATGCGAGCATCTTTGTTAACGCATTTCAAATCGTAAATCAACTCAGCCAAGTCTTCGATGGAGTAAATATCATGATGTGGTGGTGGAGATACAAGCTCAACGCCTGGAGTGGAGTGACGAGCTTTCCCGATTTCAGGGTATACTTTCTTACCTGGTAATTGACCACCTTCGCCTGGTTTAGCACCTTGTGCGCATTTAATTTGCAACTCTTTTGCGTGGATGAGGTAATTTGCAGTTACACCGAAACGGCCAGATGCAATTTGTTTTACCTCGGAATTCATGCTGTCGCCATTTGGCAATGGTTTGAAACGAGCTACATCTTCGCCGCCCTCACCAGAGTTAGATGTGGAACCAAGACGGTTCATAGCGATAGCAATCGTTTCATGAGCCTCTTTACTGATGGCACCATAACTCATAGCGCCCGCTTTAAAGCGTTTTACGATGGATTCTTCAGGTTCAACCTCTTCGATAGGAATACCGCCGCCCACTGGGTAGTTCAATTCCATCAAAGAACGCAATGTTACATGGTAATCGTTGCGAATCGCTTTAGAGTATTCTTTATATTTTGCATAATCACCGTTAATAAGGGATTCTTGTAAAAGATCAATTGTTTTAGGGTTGAACAAGTGCTCTTCCCCATCTTTTACAGGGCCATACCAACCACCTGGTTCAAGCACAGATTCATCGGATTTGAAAGCACGGTCATAACGAGCCAAAGCTTCATTGGCAACGCCTACAAGACCAATACCGCCAATACGTGTTGGTGTATTTACGAAGAACTTATTAATAAAGTTGGTATTCAAGCCCAAAGCTTCGAAGATTTGGGCACCATGGTAAGAACGAACTGTGGAAATACCCATTTTGGACATAACCTTCATAATGCCGCCTACAGCTGCTTTAATGTAGTTCTTTTCTGCTTGTTCAGGTGTAATATCACCAAGACGTTTACGAGCTTGTAAATCGCGTACAGTTTCAAGAGCCAAGTAAGGATTGATAGCTGTTACACCATAACCGATCAATGTACAGAAGTGATGAACTTCGCGTGGTTCACCAGATTCAAGGATGAGGCCAATTTCTGTACGCAACACTTTGTTAATCAAGTGATTGTGAACAGCAGCTACAGCCAACAATGCTGGGATTGGCGCATGATGTTCATCGACACCACGGTCGGATAAAATCAATACATTTTGCTCTGTACGTGCTGCTTCTTCTGCTTTTTCGCACAATTCATTCAACGCATCACGCAAGCCATCCGCACCCTTAGTTGGGTCGAAGAGGATTGGCAATGTAACAGATTTCATGCGACGGCAGTCAAGAGCCTTAATGGACGCCAATTCTTGATTTGTAAGAATTGGTGTACGCATGGACAACGCATAAGTACCAGCTTTATTAGGATCTGTTAAGTTACCAGAGTTACCAAGCATAACGCGTGTAGATGTAACCATTTCCTCACGAATAGAATCGATTGGAGGATTTGTTACTTGCGCAAACATTTGCTTGAAGTAGCTGTATAACAATTGTGGTTTATCGGACAAGATAGCAAGTGGAGCATCGGCACCCATCGCACCTACAGGATCTTTACCATCTTTTGCCATAGGGACGATCATACGTACAAGATCTTCTTGAGTATAACCAAAGGCTTGTTGCTTTTGGAACAAATCTTCTACTTTTGGAATATCGCTTTCATCAGCTTGCGTAATTTCAGACAAGTGGATAACGTGCTCTTTTACCCATTCATCATACGGCAATTCAGTAGCAACGCGTTGTTTGATTTCTTCGTCGGAAATAATGCGTTGTTCCTCTGTATCGATGAGAAGCATTTTGCCCGGTTCCAAACGACCTTTAGCGCGAATATTTTCAGCATTTTCGTTTACTACACCCACTTCGGACGCCATGATAACGCGATCATCAGTTGTTACATAGTAACGAGCAGGACGCAAACCATTACGGTCAAGTACGCCACCGATAACAGTACCATCAGTGAAGCCCATAGCAGCAGGACCATCCCATGGTTCCATCATGAAGCTATTGAACTCATAGAAGTCATGTTTTTCTTGGCTCATGAGATTGTTGCGTTCCCAAGGTTCAGGAATCATCATCATAATAGCATGAGGCAAAGAACGACCTGTCATGTGTAAGAATTCCAATGTGTTATCGAACATAGCGGAGTCAGAACCGCTGTCATCAACTACAGGGAATACTTTTTTGATGTCCGGGAACAATGGAGATTCCGCTTTGCCTTCACGAGCATTGATCCAGTTTACATTACCGCGAATAGTGTTGATTTCACCATTGTGAACTAAGAAACGGTTAGGATGTGCCCGGGCCCAGCTTGGGAATGTATTCGTACTGAAGCGAGAGTGAACCATCGCCAATGCAGATGTAAAGTCAAGGTCACTCAAATCAAGGTAGAAGTCACGCAATTGACCAGGTGTCAACATCCCTTTATATACGATTGTTTTAGAGGACAAGGATGCAATATAGAAATCACTAGATAATTCTTTGCTCAATGGAATGATGCGTTTTTCCGCTAATTTACGAATGATGTATAATTTGCGTTCGAACTCTTTATTATTTGTAATATCTGGGCCTTTACCGATGAGGATTTGAATCATCCATGGACGAATGGCAGCAGCTTCATGACCAACTTTAGTACCATCAACTGGTACTTCACGCCAGCCGAGAACTACTTGACCTTCTTCGCGTACCACCTCTTCAAAAATACGTTTTTGCTCGTTGCGGAGGCTTTCATATTTGTGAGCGAATACCATGCCTACGCCGTAATCACCAGCGGAGGGCAAGTTAATGCCAAGCACTTCGCACTCGCGTTTGAAGAACTCATGAGGAATTTGCACCAAAATACCGGCACCATCCCCTGTGTCCTTATCTGCACCAGCACCACCACGATGCTCAAGACGCTCTAAAATGCGCAAGCCATCATCGATAATATCGTGAGATTTTTTACCCTTAATATTAACGACAAAGCCCATGCCACAAGCATCTTTTTCAAATTGGCTGCTGTACATACCATTAGCTTCTAGTCTAGCTTGATCTAGACGTTGTTGCTCGATTGTGCTCTGATTCATATCCATAACGTGCACTCCTTCATATCACTTGATCAATCCAAGCTCTGCGGCATCGTTCCGTTCGGTCTTGGTGAAAGTATAAACTATAAACTACCTCTAAAGAATCCATTCTGTAGTGATATTATCGGCTGTGACTGTCCATAACCTCATCTAAGTTTTAAATTCTATAGAATTTTTGTCTATACATAGTATACTCCTGTCCACTGTGAATTGAAAATATAAAAAAAACATAGTCTATGACTTTAAGTCATAGACTATGCATTTTTATCACTATTGTTTTTTGTATACATGTATACACAAGCATCAAGGGATATGTTTTTTTATCATCGATTGAGCTTTTTTTGTTTTACGTGGCACGCTCTATGTCCACATCTAGCAATTGAGCTTTCTTTATTTTACGTGGCATGCTCTATGACCACATCATCATATAAATTATAGTTGATGATACTTATAAAAGCAATTACTATTTTTCACGACCAAAATCATCCCCTACTTCACAGGTTACCGTCATAGCCTCGTCCTTACCATAGGGTACAAAGGTGAGTTCTGACGCATGTAAGCATTGACGTGTATAGGGTTTATTGCGTGTCCCATACATGGCATCTCCCACAATAGGATGACCAATGTGTTCCATGTGCACGCGGATTTGATGTGTTCTGCCGGTTAATAATTTGAACTTCAATAGCGTATGTTCGCCTTCATGACCAAGAACGGTATATTCCGTTTGAGCCGGTTGACCAAATTCATCGATGACACGGCGATTATCAAATACTAGATCAACACCAATAGGTTCATCAACTACGCCATCTTCGTTAATACAGCCTTCTACTAAGCCTGTGTAGATACGGTCGATACGACCAGCTTGTAATTCATCAGTGTAATATTGCTGAGCTTCCTTTGTTTTACCAAAGAGAATACAACCAGATGTGTCTCGGTCAAGACGATGTACAGGGCGCACCTTGTGAACTACACCTTTTTTAGCATAATACCCAGCCACATAGTTACTCAATGTACCAGATTTAGTTTGTCCCGCTGGATGAACAAGCATGAATGGAGCTTTATCAACCACCAAGGTATGAGCATCTTCGTAGAGAACTGTAATAGGGCCTTTTTCTACATCGACGCCATAGTCCTTATCCTGTGGTAATTCCAAAGTTAACACATCACCCTTTTTGAGAGAACGCTGGGAATGGGCTACACGGCTATTTACTTTCACCCGTTTCTTGCGGAACATCATTTGAATATCTCGAGAGGATAATGAAAAGCGTTCCTTTACATATTTAGAGACCGTCAATTCTGTTGGTTCTTTCACTGTATACGTTTTCCAGCTCATATTACCACCATTCGTTAATATATGTTTTTTGTTCAGGATAGAGAATATCGAAGAATTCTAGCCATTCCTCATTAGCTGAAAGTTTACCTTCAAAAGCAAGATCACGAGCAGTTAATGTGCCCATTAAGAGTTGGCTCAAAGCGCCGACTTCAACAGTAATATCTACGTCCCCATCCAATGTATCAGACACCTTTTTAACAGATGGAGTCAATGCGCCGCCATATTGGACTTCATAGCGACCTTCATTCCACTCACAAAGACTATCTTTCACACCAAAAGTCATTGTAATCGGCATCATCAAAGCCTCTGGATTGACAGGAATGGCTTCAAAGGCAGCTTTCACATCTACAATACGGCTCATCATAAATGGCATCGTAGCATGTCCGCTTTTACCATCAGGATAGAAGCGATAGTACGTATCGTGAAGTCCTTCATTCCAACGAATCGTAGTACCTTGAGAACGGTGATTATAGAAGTAGTTCAATAATGCTCGTTGGGCACGACGTGTAGTGTAAACTAATTCAGAAACAGGAATTTCAGGTTGACCCAAGCGATATACCGCATATCCTTCGATAACACCTTCATCATTGCGCACTACAGCGATATTTACGCCTTCCGCAAAGAAGCTACCGAGCAAGCGTTTCCATTCCTTTTCACCGCGCTCAGCATAGCCAGAAAGACGAGCTGTGTATGCTTTATATACAGGGTCTAATAAGGTCCATTGATCCACGCTATTTAGTAGGCCAAAGCTCAAGGATTTATCCGTCATAGGGCGCAAGTCTTCAAGAGACATAGTATTTACCCATTGATGTGCATATAATTCCCAACCATATTGTTGGTAGAATGCAGCCTTGGAAGGCATTAAAATCGTCAATGCTTGACCGCGGTTGCGAAGTTCTTCAAGAGAAGCCTTTAGCAAAGCACCACCTACGCCACCACGACGAGCTGCTGGATGTGTTGCTACACCAACCATGTAGCTTGTAGGCAATACAGCACCACGAACATTGATATTGTATTGACGCAAATGAACAGTACTCAACAATTGACCTTGTTCAAGGCCAACCATTGTATTTTCTGGTTCATAGCAATTTGTAAAGTAATATTGGAAGAATGGATCTTCCTTTGGTTCAAAGCAGTACGCCCATAGATTTTCCACATGTGGCGTATCTTGAGCCGTTGCAATTCTAAATTCCATAAGTATATCCTCGTTATAGTATAAAAACCACTTTCTATCTGTTGCATCGCATCGCATCGCATCGCATCGCATCGCATCGCATCGCATCGCCATGATAATACAAAATATACGCTCAAATAGATAGGCTAACACTTCTATTATAACAAAAGGAGCTATGAAGCACATCGGCTTCATAGCTCAAATTTTTATTTACCGCCTGTCGCATTGTCTGCTTCGTTAGCATATACTGCGTCATATTTTTCAGCAAAGTGATCTGGATTGTAAGATTCTTTTGCTTGGCGAAGACCAGGCAAGCCCATATCTTCTTCACGGTTAATGAATTCTACATCGCTAAATTCATGACGAATGAATTCATTATTGATAGCTTGGTACAAACCACGGATATCTGGATTTGCTTTTTCAATGTGAATCAACGCCATTTTATCATTCAACAATTCACCGATACTGAAGGCTTCAACGCGGCCAAACAATTTGATGGCGCCGCCTTTAAGACCTAACGCCTCCCAGTTATCGAATAACAAGTTGATAGCTACCAATTCATCTTCGATACCTTCTTCATGATGAGTTTCTACCCAAGATGCTGCTGTTTCGCGGCACAATGGAATGATATCTTCAGTGATTGGCATATATTCATAGTTAGAATATTGCATGCGGAATTGATTCAAATGGTTTTTCTTTTGACGGAATTTCTTGCCAGACAAGTTGATAAGATCTTCAGACTTATAAATGTATTCGTAGTTGTCGCGGTCAGGTGTAAATTCATAACGACCAGGACATAACTCTTCCATGCGTTCTTTTACAACTTTGCTAACACCTTTAAAACGGAATGGCAAATTGTTTTCTACGAACCATTCTTTAGCGCGTAATAAACCATCGAGGAACTTTGCATCTTTACCGGCAAATGGAGGCAATAGGAACGGTTCACGTTTACCGCCACCTTGGATGTACAATACACCATTTTCCTCAGCCCAACGAATGCCGTACGCCTCTTGCCACATAAACAATGTAGTAAAGCAGTTATCAGATGCTTCGTAATGATGTTGTTCAAAATATTTATCGATTAATGGTTTATCTCTTAGTTCAAAACGTTTAAATTCTAAAATAATAATCCCTCCTATCAGATTCCTCAGTCGAGGTATTCACTATGGATACATACAACCACATGGTTGTTCATTATAATTTAACGGATTCGCCTAATTCAAAGGTTCCATCACTTGTGATTACCTTATCGCCTTCGTTTAGGCCTGAAATAATGGCTACATCATCGTCTTCTGTCATACCTACTTCAACGACACGTACGTCAACGGTATTATTTTCAGTCAATACATACACGTATTTGCCATCTTGGTTTTCACGAACTGCTTTACTTGGTACAGTGAGCATTTTCGCTTTTACATTAGACTCGATAATCAATGTATAGAATTCACCAGCCTTAATGAGGCCTTTGTCATTGTTGAAAGTAGCTTTCACAAGAACACTTGGTACATTTTCTGGCTGTGTTACATCTACATAGGTCAATTCACCAGGTAATTCTTGGTCACCTACCTTAAGTAGTACCTTAATCCCCTTTTTAGCATCAGGTGTGCCAAGCTTCATCGCCGCATCACGAGGAATGCTAAGGGATGCTACCATCGGTGTAGATTGTTGAATCATCATGAACGGACGATCTGCAATGGCCATTTGACGGTCTTCATTGTAAATAGCCGTTACCGTACCAGCTATAGGCGCTACAATTGTAGATGCTGCCATTTGTGCAGATACTTGAGCGATTTGAGCCTCAATAGCCGCCGTATTAGCGCCACCGCCGCCACCGCCAGTTGTTACTGTCGTAGTTTGTGGTTGAGACCGCTCTACAATGCGATCATATTCTTTTTGAGTAATCATGCCCGCTTCGCGCATCTTCTGAGCTTGTGCCAATTGAGCACTATCTACAGACGCTGCTGTCGTAGTTGTCACAGACGTCGCATAAGACTGAGCTGAGACTTGCGCTAACTGACCTTGTAAGGATGCTAGCTGTTGCTGTAAAGCCGATGTATCTACAGTGGCCAAGACTTGACCTTGTTGTACTTGGTCACCTACTTTCACAGCATATGCGACCTGCCCCGTCAACGTCGGCGTTACCGTCGCCTTATTGAGGGCTGTTACATTGGCGTCATTATGGATCTGCAGCGGCATATCCTTGTATGTTACATCAGCAACGGATACCGTTTTCGTACCGCAACCAGCGATGGTCAAGGCCATCATCACAACACCAAGCATAGCAACTACAGAATAAATTCGGTTTAATTTCATTCTGTCACTTCCTGTCATATTGATTTTTATCAATACCTTAGTATATCATAAAATCAATTAGAATTGTATGAAAGCTAATTCCTTTAATTAATGGATATAACGGAGGTTCTCATGGAAGAACGGATGGATTTTAGAATTTTAAATAACGGTAGCTTTATTCCCTCTATCGGTTATGGTACCTACAAAACAGGTAGCGAAGGCGAAACAGAACAAGCCGTAACTAATGCATTAAACGTAGGCTATCGATTACTCGATACAGCTGCTTACTACGGCAACGAAGAGGCCGTTGGTAGAGGCATCAAAGCATCTGGTGTTAAACGTACGGATATTATTGTAACTACCAAGATTTGGCATACCGACGCAGGCTATGATAATACAATGCGTGCTGTTGAAAGCTCCTTGAAAAAATTAGACACTAATTACATCGACATTATGCTCGTACATCAACCCCTTGGCGACTATTATGGTTCTTGGCGTGCCATGGAAGAGTTATACGATCAAAACGTATTGCGCGGGTTAGGCCTGTCTAACTTTTACGAAGATCGCTTAATCGACTTGCTATATCACTGCAATGTGAAACCGGTGGTGAACCAAATTGAATGTCATCCATTCAACCAACGCCACTCTCTTATCCAATTGATGAGAAAACATCAAGTAGTAGGCATGGCTTGGTCTCCATTCACCCGTGACCGCCAACCTATTTTTGACCATCCTATCATCAAAAGCTTGGCTGAAAAATACGGCGTGTCTAAACATCAAATTATCTTGCGTTGGCACATCCAACGTGGCATCATTCCATTGCCAAAAGCAAATAATGTAAGTCACATGGAAGCCAACTTCGATGTATTCGATTTCAAACTAACAAACATCGACATGGATGTTATGGAACTATTAGACCAACAAGACTTCTTGGAAGATCACCATACTGCACCAGGTCTTGAAAGACTTTTACAACTTAAATAAATATAAAAACAAAACCACTTATATCTACTCCTCTAAGAATAGATACAAGTGGTTTATTTTATTTCGGCACATTAAATACGGCTTGTACGAGTATCATATAAATCACTGTACCGGCAGCAATCGATATGAGCATGTTACGTTTCCATAAATGTAACCCTACCGTAACAACTAATGCTATGAGCTCAGGGATACCATACGGATATGCTAAAATGACGGTCTCCTTAAAGGTATATACAACGAGCATGCCCATAACGGCAGCCGGCAAAGCCTTACCTAAAAAGAGTACAAAATCTGGTGCCTTTTTTCCTGGTGGAAATACAAGGAAGGCACCAAAACGAGTGAGTAATGTACCGGCTACAACAATAGCAACGGTAATGACCATTTCTGTACTAGTCAAGATGTACACCTCCCCACTTATACGCAATATAGCAGGCTACTAGCATACAGCTCATAGATAAAAGCATAAAGAGCGATTTACCAACCAATAAGAGCATAACTATGGCCATAGCTGCACCAGCTACACCAAAGGCTCTAATCTTGTTATTTTTTGCGTTGAGCAGCATTTCAAGAAATACCACTATGAACAGACCTGGTAATACAAAATCGATGCCCCGTAAATCTACAGTAGCCAAGAGATTGCCAAACAGACCACCTGCAAAGGTACTAAATACCCAGAACACATAGTTGAGCCAAGACACGTGGAAATAAAACCATTTTTCATCTACATCATCGGGCAGTTTAGTAGCCATATTGATGGCAAAACTTTCATCACACATCCAAGCAACTGTAGGAAACCATTTCCAGCCCATATGTACATATCGTTGTAGTGCAGATAGTCCATAAAAGAAATGGCGTCCATTAACGAACATGGTCAGTATAAACGCATTAATCGGATCAAATCCGGCCATCAACATGCCGATCGTCACAAACTCCATGGATCCTGCAAAAATGGTAGCCGCTAAAACCGGCGCCGTCCACCAAGGGAACCCTTGGCTCGTTGCATATAAACCAAACCCTAAACCTATGAAAAAGAAGCTGATACCCATAGGAACCATAATAGGAAATGCAAAGGAAAATGCACTTCGATTTTTTATTTCATTCATAGGGGGCGCCTCCTTTCCAAATCACATACATTTAAAGTGTTAATGTCATTTATTATAAAGCACGCGTTAAAATTTCGCGAGCTACTTCTGGTGTTACGTCACCTTTTTCACCAAGTCGTGTCATACCATGGTCTTCTAATTGTTTCACAATTTTATCAACGGCTTCAACGCCAAGACCATAATCTTTCAAATGGGTAGATACGCCAAGGGACTCGAAGAATTCACGAGTTTTTGCAATAGCCTTATCTGCTTTTTCCTCCTTTGTACCTTCTGTAATATGCCATACACGTGTAGCATATTGGGCCAATTTATCAAGCTTATCGGATTTTTTCACTTCTAACAACGCAGGCAATACAATAGCCAATGTGATGCCGTGGTCAAGATGGTAAGCCGCCGTTAACTCATGACCGATAAGATGTGTTGCCCAGTCTTGTGGCACGCCGGCACCGATCAAGCCGTTTAATGCCAAGGTAGAGGCCCACACGTGATTAGCGCGAATGTCGTAGTTTTCTGGATTTTCTACTGTTTCTTTGCCGATTTCAATCATAGTTTTCAAAATACTTTCACTAAAACGATCTTGAATACGGCCATCTACAGGATATGTTAAATATTGCTCTGTGGTATGCACGAATGTATCGATAACGCCATTCTTAACTTGTTTTTCTGGCAATGTGAAAGTCAATGTTGGATCGAGCATAGAGAACTTAGGGAATACTAAGCTACTGAACACAGGGAACTTACCATCACCATAGGTAATAACAGCACCATTATTCATTTCAGAACCTGTGGCAGGTAGTGTCATAACGGTACCAAATGGTAATGGATTTGGTACCATTTCTACCGGAACCTCTGGAACACCAGCTTTCATAACATCAATAACAGGGCCATCATAAGTAGCACCCATAACGATGAGCTTTGTAGCGTCCACCACAGAACCACCGCCTACAGCAAGGACGAAATCTACGCCATGTTCTTTAATGAAAGCAACGGCACGTTCGCATGTTTCGAGAGATGGATTTGGTTCAATACCACCGAATTGTTCCACCTTACGGTCACCAAGAGCTGCCACAATGCGGTCAATAAGACCACTGCGCACAGCAGAGCCACCACCATATGTAATAAGCACCTTTGCATCCTTTGGTACTAATGCATTTAATTCGCTCAAGCGATCTTTACCGAATACAATATGTGTAGGGTTATAAAAATCAAAGTTAAACATAGTGACCTCCTATGTATATCATATAAAACCTATAAGTCTAATTGTACGAAATTTATATCTATTATATCATTTTTTCGATATTCTTAGATATGCTACACCCCTTATCATTAGCGAGCTCATAAAAGCCATAGCTTTAATCTATAGCTAACCGATATCTTTTGCTCTATATACAAAATCCCATTCACATGATAGGATATATACATTATATGTATAAGTAGAAAGGAATGTTCACATGAAATTAAAAAAATTTATTGCCCCTCTTCTCGTTGGCGTTCTAGCATTCGCCATCGCAGGTTGCGGCACAGATACAAATCAATCTAGCCAAGCACCAAAAGAAATTAAAATCGGTGCTACTGCAGGTCCTCACGCTCAAGTAGCTGAAGCAGTTGCAAAAGAAGCTAAAAAACAAGGTATCGACCTTAAAGTTGTAGAGTTCTCCGATTATGTAACACCAGATAAAGCTCTTGCTGATGGCGACATTCAATTGAATGCGTACCAACACGTGCCATTTATGGAAAACTTTAACAAACAAAATGGTTCCAACTTAGTAGCAATCGGTAAAACCCTTTTAGTGCGTATGGGATTATATAGTAATAGTGTACATAGCGTACAAGATGTACCTGAAGGCGCTACGGTTTCTATTCCAAATGACCCTACTAATGGTGGTCGTGCATTAGTATTATTAGCTAAAGCTGGATTAATTACGTTAAAAGATGGTGTCGGCTTCAAAGCAACTGTTGCAGATATCACATCTAACCCGAAAAATATAAAGATTCAAGAATTAGAAGCAGCTCAATTACCTCGTAGTCTAGATGATGTAACAATTGCAGTTATTCCAATGAATTATGTACAAAGTGCTGGCCTTAGTGTAGAAAAACAAGGCTTCTTCTTCGAATCAAAAGATGAACCACTAACAGTCATCGTACTTGCGGTACGTAGTGAAGACAAAGACAACGAAACTTACAAAAAAATTGCAGACATTTACAAATCTGATGCAATTAAACAATTCATCAACGATACTTTCAAAGGTAGCATTACATCTGCAAACTAACCAAAAGACCGACCTCAATACGAGGCCGGTCTTTTTGATAAACAATCTTTTATAGATCTATAAATACGACTATCACCTTAACAAATGTAGTAACTACAGTAAAATATGTATAATGCCAAAAAGCGATACCCTAACTATTTAGAGTATCGCTTTTATTTTATTCTTTAGTATCAATCACTATTATTAGTAATCAATCACTACTATTCTTCAGTATCGAATGTTACGTCCAATGGTTGGCGTTCCACGATGTTACGGTAACGAACCTTTGGATAGCCCATCAAGATACCACCAGCAATGATTTTATCCTCTGGTACACCTAATAGTTCCAATAGTGGTTTATACTCTGCTTCGCCTGCATGTTCAAAGAAGCCAGCCCAACAAGTGCCTAAACCTAATGTTGGTGCATACAACTCTGCATAAGACAAGCAGGAATGCCCGCTATCGTGAGTACGGTGAATATCTTTTTTAGAACCGATGGCCACTACTAGCGCAGGCGCATCGCGCAAGATGTATTCCTTACCCTTATCGACCTCAGCTTGTGCTGCACGAGCATAAAGACGCATAATCGGCACAGTTTTCGCAGCCAAATGCATCCACTCAAGAACGAGATCTGCAATGCGACGCAACTTTTGTTTGTCCCGAATAACAATATAGGAAATACCTTGTGTATTTGTTGCTGTTGGAGCCATTCTTGCAACGTTTAAGACCTTGCGAATAAGCTCAGCAGGAACTGGTTTATTTTGATAATTACGAATAGAGCGACGGCTGCGCAAGAATAACTCAGCTTGCTCTGGCGTTAATTTTTGTTCTTTTGTGATATCGATTTGCTCTTTACGTGGGGTCATATCACTATCAAGAGCAAGCGTTGGGCATACGGAAATACAATGCCCACAGGAGATACAACCTCCCTTGCCAGTTACAGGCCCATTTTCGGACATCACTAGCAAGCCTGTTGGACAGTCAGCTACGCAAAGGCCGCATCGTGTACAGACTTCTGTATTGACGGTAAATAACATCTGATAAATCCTCCAAACACTACTATAAAGCCTATTATAACACAATCAATCAAGGGTTATCTAGGCAACATATGCTTTTCAAAGTTATTCTCCCTATTTTGATGGGGCCCTATTTCATTTCTACAACCTAGTTAAAAAAGTACAAATATACTTGTGCAGCGACTTTGCGAAGAACGGAGCAAAGAG
Source organism: uncultured Veillonella sp. (assembly GCA_900549845.1). Taxonomy (GTDB): domain Bacteria; phylum Bacillota; class Negativicutes; order Veillonellales; family Veillonellaceae; genus Veillonella. Next base: position 15,239 of record URPT01000006.1, read on the forward strand.
GGACCTCTTTTTATTATTTATTGAGTTGTCGCAATCTAACGGGACCCCATCACAAGCGGAAAAGGAAATTTACTCAAATGCTTTTATAAGTTCCATGTATTCCGCTTTGTGTGTCATTCTCCATGTACCAAAGTCTGGTTCTGGGGATTTGTTCAGAATGTTTGCCAAGGCTTCTAGGAATTCTGGGATTTTTGTGGCTACGATATTGCCTGCCATTTTACCGAAGTTTTCGGAGCCCATGTGTTCGGAACCACCGTCTACGAGGATAAAAGCTACGGTAGGTTTCTTGTCTACTAGTTTAACCGCACCATGGAAGCCAATTTCACCAATTTGGTGTGTACCACAGGAGTGTGGACAGCCAGAGATGTGTAGACGAGGTAGTTTACTTGTGTCTACCCCTTTTTCTTCAAGGTGTCCGAAGATATCTTTCAAAAGGCCATTAGAGTCTTGCATGCCGATTTGACATACTGTGGAGCCTACACAGGACACGGAACGACGGAAATCATTTTCAGCACTGTCGTCTGTTAACTCTGCGATTTTACGAGCCTCATCAGCAGTGAGGTTGATGAAGAACAATGCTTGGTCTGGCGCAATACGCGCTTCTACTTGATCAAGCGTTACAGCATAATCAAGAGCAACCAATAGGTGTTCTACATTAGCATCGCCACCTGCCGGATGGTATTCTACGTAGTATAAACCTTCTTGTTTTTGACGGTGAATACGATCGTTTTCCACAGACTTATCACGCTTACCAGTTTTTGTAATTTCATAAGCATAGTCAGCTGGATTAATGGTTAATTGTTCCACTTCTTTCACCATCGCCAATGTTTCTTCATAGGTCTTGATGAAAGCTTCAGCTCCACCCATTTCCGCAGGCATATAGCGAGTACGAGCCTTGCCACGGTTTTTGAAATTTCCATGGTTAGCAAAGACCATAAGCATAGCTTTCACATGGTATAAAACATCCTCAGGCGCCACATCGTGCGCTACAGGAATACCAATGCGAGGATTTGGGCCAATACCACCACAAGCGTATACATCAAAGGTATTGTGTTTCGTTAAATTGAAACCAAGGTCCTTGAACGTAGCATGCGGCGTACTATCAAAGCCATTATCGATACCCATTTTAAATTTGCGAGGAATTTTGATGTAGAACATTTGCTCTAGAAGGAACTCGCTAATAGCCGTTGCATATGGCGTAATATCTAAGGTTTCACGAGGATCAATACCGCGTAAAATACTAGCTACCACATTTGGATTGTCGCCACCAGCACCGCGGTTATAGATACCGTGATCATAACATTCTTTATAGAGATTTAGAATTGTATCACCATCGAGGCCATGCATTTGCAAACATTGGCCAGTAGTGAAATGTACGTGCTGCAAATTATATTTGCGAATAGAGTCCGCTAAAAACTGCATGTGCTCGCGTGTCATGCGCCCACCGTTGAAGCGCCAACGGCTCATACCAGAGTTAGCACCACGCTCAGCATAACTACCATAGGCACCGGATTGCCCTTTATAGTCTGCAATAGACATTTCTTTCTTATAGAACTTATGCGTCATATCTTCAAACTTTGGATAATCTGCAATTAATCGATCTTTCAACTCTTGTGTAATCATATTAGTACCCTCTTGGCTTATATTTATTAAGCATAATACAGAACTTTTCATAGGCTAGTATACCATACACGCATACGTATGTTAGTAGCCAAGCTCACAATTTTAATATCAATTACAAATAATATGCTTTACAATCTGTAATAATAATTACTTTTAATAAGAGCCAAATCAACATAGAGTAGATTTTAAAATAAAAAAAGAACAGCCCGAAGACTGTTCTTTTTGTTTAGTTTTAATGTGAAACTAACCATCCTTTCAAGTCAGTTTCTAAGGCCTAAGATTAGACACGACCTTCATTAGGGTTATTATATGCGTCTTTATCGATAGTGCCCATAATCTTATCTACTACGAGAGCATTTGTTAAGGAACCAGATACGTTCAAGCATGTACGACCCATGTCGATCAATGGATCGATGGCAAGGATTGGGCTGATGGATGTGAAGTATGCACCAAGACCTGTACCGCTAAGGGATACAGATGCAGCCATTGTAGCTGTACCAGGAACACCTGCGATACCAACAGAACCGATAGCGATAACGATAACGCTCATAATGTACATAGTCAAATCAAATGGGATACCCGCTACGTTAGAGATATACACAACAACAAGTGCTGGGAATACGCCGGCACAACCTTGCATGCCTGCAGTAGTACCGAAGGATGCTACTGTATTTGCTGTTGTAGCATTTACGCCAAGACGTTTTGTCAATGTTTCAACAGTTAATGGCAATACGCCCATAGAGGAACGGGATGTGAAAGCTAACAAGAGTGGAGCTTTTGCTTTTTTGAAGTATGTAATTGGGTTGTAACCGAAACTAGCAATCAAGATAGCTTGAACAACGAACATAATCAAAAGGCCAACGTAAAGCAATACTACAAATAGACCCATGTCTAAGATAGCTTGCAAACCACGTGTTGCCAATGTAGATGCCAATAAAGCAACTACGCCGTATGGCATAAGACCGATAATGAAATCTGCAACCCAAGAGATTAATTGGTGAAGTTCATCAAATAGCTTAGTGAAGATTTCCATGCTATTTGTGCCTGTTTTCTTCAACAAACGAGCAACACTACCCAAGATGATAGCAAATACTACGATGCCGATAACATTTGTTTCGGCTGCAGCTTGAATTGGGTTACTTGGAATCAACGCACGGAATGTATCAACCATCGGTTTGATTTCACGAATCTTTTTACCAGATTCAACAATATCAAAACCTTGTCCTAAACCGAAAGCATTACCCAAGATAAGGCCAACGATAGCAGCAACAGCTACCATGCCAAGATTTGTAGAAACCATGGCAACTACTAATTTCTTAAGATTCGCACCTGCTTCCATATGCAAGATAACATGTACAATGGAGATAAATACAATAGGAATAACAAGCATGCGGATCAAATCAATAAAGCCGCCCCCTACTAGAGAGAACCACTTCGTACTTTCCTTGATGTAAACCACTTTAGAAGGATCATCTGGGAAACCTGCAATAATTTGAATAGCAATACCGAGTACGGCACCAACAATAGTGCCAATAATAACGAGATTACCAAAGGATGTACCCTTGCGTTGCAAAGCATAAATACCGATTAACGCGAGCACAAACACTGCGATAATACCAATACTTAATGGATTGCTTAGCATGAGGTAATCTGTAAAGAATGGAATATTCATAATACACCTCTTTTAATTCATATCACAATAATAGGTTATGAACTCAGTATATCATATATCGAAAAATTTACAAGTAAAATAATTTAAATTATATAAGTTTTTCTATGCGGATTCTGCAAGTTTTATAAATATGTTAATCTCCATTGATATACCGATACCTCTGCCTTTTCAAGATACCCTATATCACAGCAGAAAGTTACGCATATAAAAAGGTGACCTTCCATAGGAAGGTCACCTTTAAATGTATTTAGTTATAACACTACCTAATTATAGGATTATCTGTTAACTAGAACGTAAGTTACTTGGATAGGACCATGAGCACCATCTACAGTAACCAACTCAATATCAGCTGTACGGGATGGACCAGAAATCAAGCAGATATTTGTAGGGAAGTTGGACGGATCGTTGTGATAACGTTCAGCCAAATGTTCCATAGTTTGAGTCATACGTGGATTGATTGTATCAGTGTACAATACAGCGATATGTGTAGTAGGCAACAAGCTAATAGCACGGCCAGATTCTTCACCAGACGCTTGTACTACAGTAGCAGTTTCAGCAATACCGCAATATGGGAATGTAATACCGATATCTGCATTAGCAGTGTTGGAGATACATTCTTCACGGCCTTTGGCTGGATCCCATTGGAAGTATGTACGAATGCCGCCATTATTAGCTGCATCTTGCTCGAATAATTCTTTTAATTTATATTCGTCTACTTCTGGAGTGCTTGGGAATACAACTTTACCGTTACCCCAGTCTTCAATAGCTGCCAAAATTGTTTCACCTAATTTATCAGGTGTAGTTTCAACGAATTTTGTACCAACACGTTGACATTGTTCCTTAAACATTGTCAAAATTTGATCTTTATTCAAATCTTTGAACATAGTTTCTTGAGGACCATGGCTGTAATCAAAACCCTCTACGAATGCAGGGCACATTTCTTGATCACGGCCTAATGCACGAGATAAACGTGCAATAAATTGTTTACGTTTAGCTTCATCCATTATTTTTTCTCCTTCTTCTTGTTCTTTTCATGTTCAGCATATAAGTCACGGAATTTTTTGAACTTCAATGTACCCATTTCTTTGGATTTAGTCCAGCCGTTCATAACTGGAACAGCTTGAGTCCATGTAGGCATATTGCCTTCTTTGTTACTAATTAAGTTCATACCGATAGCGCCAGCTTTTGTGCCAAGGTCGAATAATGTGGAGTTACCAAACATCTTAGCTGCTGCAGTAAAGATTGCTTCTTCTGCTTTTGGACGAGTTTTTTCGATGTCAGCCATAATATGACGGTGTTCCATCAATAATTCATGCAATGGAATAGCTACTGGACAGTTTTCTGTACATGCACCGCACAATGTAGACGCATATGGAAGATCGCCTGCTACTTCGTAACCTTTGAACAATGGAGTCAATACAGCACCCATTGGACCTGGATATACGGAGCCATAACCGTGACCAGAGATGTGACGGTATACAGGACAAATATTCATACATGCACCACAACGGATACAACGTAACATTTCTTGGAATGTACCACCTAAGATACCGGAACGACCGTTATCGATAATGATAATATGAGTTTCTTCAGGACCGTCTGCTTCACCAGCACGACCAGGGCCAGTCATCATGGAGAAGTAGTTGGAAATTTTAGAACCTACTGCAGAGCGGTTCAACATTTCCATCATAACGTCAAGAGCTTTGAAGTCAGGAACGATACGTTCTGTACCTAAGAAGATCAATTGAGTCTTAGGAATGGAGCTAGACATACGACCATTACCTTCGTTGGAAACGATAGTACAAGTACCGGATGCAGCTACCGCAAAGTTACAACCGTTAACACCTACGTCAGCTTTCAAGAAACGCTCACGTACATAGCCACGTACGAAGTGAGTCATTTCTGTAGGGTTTTCAGTTCCAGTGTAACCTAATTTTTCAGCGAAAATTTCGCGGATTTTGTTACGTTCAAAGTGAAGGCCTGGTACAACGATATGAGATGGTGGGCTCACTGCTGTTTGCAAAATGAATTCAGCCAAGTCAGTTTCGTTTACTTCGATACCAGCTTCTTCAAGAACTTCGTTCAAACCAATTTCTTCAGTTAAGATAGTTTTGGATTTAACGATCATTTTAGCTTCGCGTTCACGAAGGATATCTAAAGCGATTTGAGTCGCTTCTTTATCGTCGAATGCAAAGTGAACTTTAGAACCAGCTTTTTCAGCGTTTTCAGCAAATTGGTTTACATAGTAATCCAAATTATTAAGCACGTGATCACGAAGTTTAGCTGCTTCTGCGCGGAAATCTAACCATTCAGGAACGTCCGCAACTACTGTATTACGTTTATCATAAAACACGTCTTGTGCTTTTTTGATAGCTGCAACTTTGAAATCGTCAGCCAAACATTCTTTTATACGTGTCTTATAGGGGCGATTGTCATATATAAGTGCCATGTCGTCTCCTCCTTAACGGCAGTTTAAGATTTCAGCAATATGCATTACTTTGATACGGCGATCGATTTCGCCTTCTTTATGAAGACGGTCAAGCATACCAGCGATGTTCATCAAGCACGCTTGGTCAGAACCAGAAATTACGTTGGCACCTGTGCCAGCAATTTCCAATGCTTTTTCGCGTGTCATAACTTCACTAATTTCAGGGTTCTTAACGGAGAATGTACCGCCGAAACCACAGCAACGGTCTGCACGTGGTAATTCAATCAAGTTAATATCTTTAACATTTCTAAGGAGTTTGAATGGAGGTTCTTTAACACCCATCAAACGAGTAACGTGGCAAGATGTATGATATGTAACGGATTCGTTGAAACGAGCCCCTACATCTTCAACACCTAATACATCAGTAATGAATTCAGTGAATTCATAAATTTTACCGCTCAATTTTTCTGCGCGTTTTTGCCATTCAGGTTGACCTTCCAAAAAATGTTGGTATTCGTCACGAATAGCAAATGCACAAGAGCCGGACATGCTGACTACATATTCAGCGTTCTCGAAGCATTCGATTGTATTCTTAATGGCATCCATAGCTGCGTCATTGTAACCAGAGTTAGTGAACATTTGGCCACAACATACTTGTTTCTTAGGAACTACGAGCTCGCAACCTAATCTTTCAAGTACTTCTACACCAGCCATACCTACATGTGGGTAGAACATGTCAATCAAACACTGTTGGAAAAGATGAATTTTCATATTATCGTCCTCGTCTTTTCTAGTACTTAACCTAATAAAAAATTTTGATATGTATGTGTTATGGCAAGAATTCTAGTGAAAGTTTTTCAATATTTTTCCGCCCGAAACATTACTCATGCTTTCAAATAAATATTCAAAAGCTTTATCGATATAATTATAAATTAATCATATAGAAAATGTCCAAAGAATTGCTATATTAGTATGTACCCTTTTATTTCTCATATCGTTATGACTTTTTGTAATAACAAACATTGCATTTTATCACAAACACCTCCTTATTTATAAATTATTCTTGTAAAAGTCCCTTAAATTCTAGATTTTGGGAATGTTTATCATTTCGCATTTTCCAATGGCTCTCATATCGTTATTTACCTATAATTCATTGAATATTTATATAAGTAGCCTTTAAATTTCAAATTCATGTAATTTTTATCCTTATATATTACATTTTCTTATAGTAGTGTATAAATTTAAAAAGTGTTATAATTTATTTTATATAAGTATAGTTTGAAAGGAGCCTTTTCAATGAAACTAAATAAATTATCTTTATCCTTGGCAATTACATTAGCCCTCGGTTCTACATTCGGCATGGCTCACGCCGAAACAACTGCGGCGCACGCAAAAGCCGAAGTATCTAATGTTGCTACAAAAACTGATACTGCAGCTAAATCTGATGTAAAACGTGTAGATACATCTGTAAAAAATGACGCTAAACGCGTTGATACTTCCGTAAAAAACGATGCTAAACGTGTTAATACTTCCGTAAAAAATGATGCTAAACGTGTTGATACATCCGCTAAAAATGATGCTAAACACGCAACTACAGTTGTAAAACATGATGCTAAACATGCTGATGCATCCGTTAAAAGCGATGCAAAACATGTTGATGCATCTGCAAAAAATGACGCTAAACGCGTAGATACTTCCATAAAAAACGACGCTAAACGCGTTGATACATCTGTTAAAAATGATGTAAAAGAAGATGCTGCTAAGGTAGAAGGTAAAAAAGCTGTAAAAGCTAAAGAAAACTTACCTGCTGGCGTTTACCCTGACACAAAAGATAACTGGGCTCGCGATGCTATCCAAGCAATGACACAAGCTGGTTACCTTTCTGGTTATGCTGATAATACATTCAAACCTAGTGCACAAATCACTCGTGAACAAGCTGCTGCTATTTACGGTAAAGTATTACAACACAACTTAAATGAGCAAGAATTAGCTGATATTGTAACTAAAGAAGCTTCTACTTCCTACTCTGATGTAGAAGCAGATCGTTGGTCTAGCTCTGCTATCAAATTAGTAAGTGCTGCAGGCGTAATGGAAGGCACATCTAAAACAGCTTTCACACCTAGCAAAACTATGGACCGCGAACAATTCGTTGCTTCTGCTGCTAGCCTAGCAAAAAAATTGAATCTTTCTACACCTATAAAAACAGAAAAAGTAACATTTAAAGATGAAGCTAGCATCTCCTCTGCTTACTTAGCAGATATCCAATACATGGCACAACGTGGCATTGTAGCATCTGGAGCGACTGAAAACTTCAACCCTAAACAACCTGTAACAAGAGCACAAGCGGCAACAATCTTGAACCGCATGCTTAATGGTGCTGGCCTTGCAACACCAAAACATACTACAACTGAAGCAAAAGCTGAAACAGCTGTAAAAGAAGATGTAAAAAAAGCTGATACAGCAGCAGAAAAAGATGCGTCCAAAGTAAGCAAAGATGCTAAAAAAGATGTAGCTAAAGCTGACAAAACAGTAAAAGCTGATGCAAAAAAAGCTGAAAAAGATGTAAAAGGCAATTGATCCAAAGACTCCAAGATGGGATCCCAAACCGAAAATTTCCATTAGGAGAGCTTTATTGCCGGAGAAAGAATCTTTTACATATGGCACCCAGGCAGCAATGTATATAGCGGCAAAGAGTCCAATTATGTCGATTATGCACCAGATTGTTCCTGCAATGACTTTTGCAATCAGGAGAGTTCCCTTTTTGACCGGCAGGGTGTGGGTCTCGACCGTTTTTTTGACGCGCACCATCCGGCGGTGCTGCGTATGCTTCGCATGGCAGCCGAGAACGCGCACAAGGCCGGAATCTGGATCGGCATTTGCGGCGAACTCGGCGCAGACGCGGAACTGATCGAAACCTTCCTGTCGATGGGTATCGACGAGCTTTCGGTTTCGCCGTCGGCGGTGTTGCCGCTGCGGTCGGCGATTCGCTCGATTGATACGACAATACTGGCTCCGCTGGAATTGTAAAAAGGATAAAAGCAGTGATATGCTTCCAAATTGGAAAGGTATCACTGCTTTTTATTCCAAATGCCAGCGCACGAGATACGTCACCGTGTACTCACCCTGATAACCGGAACGTGCTCGCTGAAAGCGCATTTGCAGCTGTGCATTAGAGGTTTGCGTCTCAGATACGATCGGCTCTGCACCGGTGGTGAGGAAAATATCGAGCGAGATACAGGTTTTGCTCTCGTCCGAGTCCACGACGATATGGTCAACGAGCGCCTTGGACATCTCGCGCGAGAACCCGCAGCTCATCTGCCACCGTTCCTCGATGGTGCGGCGCAGGTTTTCCACCCGCCGGATACGTTCCTCCAGTGTCTTGTCTGCGTTCTGTAGTTCTGTTCGCTGCTGCTCGAGGGCGGCAAGCTGCTCGTTGCAGGCCTCGTTGCGCTGTTTGAATTCGTCGTTGGAGAGCGCACCCGCAAGCACCAGATCGAGCAGCTTGTCCTTGCGTTTGGTGACGGTTTCGATTTCCTGCTCGACTTGAGCAAGGGCAGGCGCGTTGTCCTGCCGGGCGGCAAAGGCGCGCAGATTGTCGATGTACTCCTGCACGGCGGCTGAGCGCTCGTCTGTCACCTGCTCGAACACGCGCTCCAAAATGCGGTCCAGCTCGTGACTGTAAACCGTCGGGGAATTGCAGCCGCCGGTTTTGCCCTTTTCGCGGTACAGCCTGCAGTTCCAGCACTCCATTTCGCCGCGGATTTTGCTTTTATACACATGCCTGTGGAAAGTTGTGCCATGCCTGGCACAGATCAGCTTGCCGCTGTAGGCGTAGCGATTCTGAGATGCCTGCGCGTGCGCCTTCATGGTCTTGCCGCGTGAGGCGAGCAGACGGTTAGCCTGCTCCCACAACGCTTCGGGCACGATAGCAGGCACACGGTCGTCCTTATGCACGAGCCATTTGTCTGCACTCAGGCGGTAGCTGCGCTTGTCTCGGTAGTCGCGCGAGGCATACCGCCGACCGGCATAGCAGCCCTTGTATTTCGGGTTGCGTATCATGCCGTACAGCGTGGAGTAGGTAAGCGGCTTGCCCTGCCGTCCGCGTATACCGCGGCTGTCCAGGTTGTTGGCAATGGCGCGAAGACCGAGGTCCCCGGCGGCATAGCGCTCGAACACCTCGCGGACGACGGCGGCTTCCGGCTCGACAATCTCCAATCGCCCGTCAACCTTGTTGTACCCGAACAGATTGTTCTGTCCGAGCAGCACGCTGTTCTCCTGCGCCCGCTTAAAGCCGAAGCGCGTGCGCTCGGACAGCTTGCGCACCTCGTCCTGCGCGATGGAGGACATGATGGTGAGCCGCAGTTCGGCATCCTTGTCAAAGGTGTTGATGTTGTCGTTCTGAAAGTACACGCCCACGCCGCAGCGCAGCAGCTCACGCGTGTAGCGCAGGCTGTCGAGTGTATTTCTGGCGAAACGGCTGATTTCCTTGGTGACGATGAGGTCAAAGCGGCCGCGTTTCGCGTCCTTGATCATCTTGAGAAACTGCTCACGTCCCTCGACAGACGTGCCGCTGATGCCCTCATCCACATAGCCTCCGGCGAATGTCCAGTGCGGATTTGCGGCGATATAGTCCTCAAAATAGCGTTTCTGGTTGCCGAGACTGTTGATCTGCTCGTCTTTGTCGGTCGAAACGCGGGCGTAGTACGACACAGCAAGCTCGGTATCGAAAATACTGCGGCCCTGTGCCTGCATTTCGTCCAGTCTGCGGACGTCCATTGGGCGGCCTCCTTACGGCGTGCTGTGCAGCCGGGTCAGCTTGTCCGTCTGCACATGGCGGACAAAATCGTGCTCGTCGCGGGTGATGCAGCCGCTCCTCAGCATTTCGTCGTTGAGTGCGAGAATCTGGTCACACAGGAAATTGTTGGTCATGGAAATTCCTCCTTCTGGTAGTTAGGATTGCCGTGATGCGGGCGGTTTAATCATTCATACATATAAATATTATATCAATGACAGGCGTGGTTGATACGCTTATCGAAAGTACTTCGTGATACCCTTCCACACCTTGTTCGGCTCGCGCAGAACCTTTTTTAGCGCCTTCAGACGCTTTTTGCCGCGGGAAACGGTTTCGGGGTCGCGGCTGCTGTGGATAAGGTTTTTCACCACATACTCGTCCGACGGCGCGTAGAGCAGTACGGCGCGAGCTTTCTTTCCGTCGCGTCCGGCGCGGCCGATTTCCTGCGTGTACGCGTCAATGCCGATGGGCAGTCCGGCGTGCACGACCAGACGCACGTCAGGACGGTCAATGCCCAGACCGAAGGCGTTCGTAGCTACGATGATCGGGCGCTTTTTCGTCAGAAAGTAGTCCTGCACGTGGGCGCGTTTGCAGCGTTTCATTTTGCCGTAATAAGCCTTCACTGGATAGTCACGAGAACGCAGCCATTTGGTGGTGCGCTTGGCATCCTTGACGCGTGGGCAGTAGATGATCGTGGCACCGTGCTTGCGGTACTTACGCAGTACATTGTCCAGCATGATGAGCCGCGCGTTCTGCAGTTTGCGGGTCTTTCCGGTCTTATCGCGGATGGTAATTTTCTTGACATAAATTTTGACATTCTTCCGACGAACCGGAAACAGCAGACGCTTAGGGTCGCGCATACACAGCCGCTCGGCGATGTAGTTGAGGTCAGACACCGTGGCGGTCGCGGTGAACGCCAGCACCTGCGGGTGCTTGGGCAGCGACTCGAT
>URPT01000007.1 GCA_900549845.1 uncultured Veillonella sp.
GGATCCAGAAAAAAACAAAATGGATGCCTCCTGTAAAATACAGGGAAGCATCCATGTGTTTAGGCTAGTAAATAATATGTGTCCAGGAAAATGGGTACATATCAATGCTATCGCTGCCTTTTTAGTACCCATTTTCATTACATAAACTACAGTACTTACAGTTTAAATATTTAATTAGAATTTGTGTGTAAAGCCTGCGTTTACGCCCCAGTCTGCTTGGTAATCACCAGACAAACCTGTAGCAACGTCAGCAAATACACTGTTGTTACTATTAAAGCCATAACGGCCACCGAATGCCAATTCAGTCCAAGTACCTTTGAGGTCTTGTTCTGTTAATTTCACTACGCTACCGCTAGCAAATGCAGTTTTTACATTACCTGTGAAAGCATGGCCTGCTGCAAAGCGTGTATAAAGGTTACCATTGCCGAACTGTTTACCCAATTCAAGACCAAGCTTACCAGTCGTACTATTTACGCCAGATTGGTTAACAGATACATTATCTACAGTAAAGTTACGGCCACCAAAGTGTGTAAAGTTCAATTGTGCTTGCGGTTCTACATAGAAGCCATTAGCGTATTTCAATGTTTTGCCGTAGCGAACACCGATGCTGTACGCATTAAATTTTGTATCACCAGACATGGCTTCACCAATTTCATTACGAGCTGTAAAGTCATTAGATACGCGACCAACTTGCGTTTCTACATGTACATATTGATCTTTGCCAAGGTCTTTCAAACCATACGCACCAACGGAGAAGGATTTAACCTTGCCGGAACCATCGAATACATAATCTTCAGAACCGCGAAGGTAAGATACTTGACCACCTACAGTCCAACCACGGCTGATTTTAGCATCGTAACCGCCTTGGATGCGTGTGTAATCTGTAGCTGTATCGATACCGCTACCGGAGTAGCTATATTTACCGCCACCGATGCGAGCCCAAATACCAGTTGGTTCACCTTGTTGCAATACACGAGGGCGATACATATCATCAGCTAATGTACGCCAAGCATTGATATTACCTACTACAGCAGAACGAATACCACGCATATGAGGTGTATCATAAGCACCACGAACAACAGGATTAGGATTTACTGGTGTAGGTGTTGGTGTTGGAACTTGAGGTTTAGGATCTGGAGTAACTGGTTTTGGATCTGGAGTTACTGGTGTAACTGGCTTAGGCTCCGGCGTTACTGGTGTAACTGGTTTTGGATCTGGAGTTGGTGTAGGTTTTTGTTCTGGCACCACATAGGAGCCTTGGCCATTACCGTCTTTCCAAGTGATATCCCCTTCTTTTTGGTCTGTAGTCAACGCTTTTTTGTAGCTAGACACAATACCTTTAGAAGCAATAGATACTGTACCAGAAAGGTTTCTTGCACCCTTTACATAGTTTTCATAATAGAATTTGTGGGCTAAGTTATCTAAAATCTTGTTTACATTACTTTCAGAGGAAGTATCAAGGTGATCACCTGTTACATAGCCATGCACGCCAGAGCCAGCTGCAGCGGATTTCACGATGAAGTTACCACCCTCGATGTCAGCCGGATCAAGGCCGTCTTTCTTAGAACCTGGTTTAGCATAATTTAAGCCAGTACCACTAGTCATGTCATAAATAACATTAATATGACCGTCCAATTTATTTACATGAATGTCGCTGCGAGAATCTTGAGAAATACGGCTGAAACCTTCGCGCGTACGAGTACCTGTGAGGTTGTTAATACTACTACGTTCTGTTTTACCATCAATTTTGAAAGATTCCAAGCCGCCCATGCTATCATGGCTCCACATGCCACCATCAAAGGTCATGTTGATTTCGCCACCTTTATCCTCTAAGGTGTTCACAGCTTTACCGGAGAACTGGTTAGGACTGTTATGTGCACGACCAAGACCGATATTAATCACAGATGGTTGCTGTTCTTGATGAGGAGGCATCATTTTATCAGATACTAGCACATCACCTTGCATATTAAACACTTTGTGTTTTACAGTACCCGCATCATCAATGCCGAGATTAATTTTACTATTATATGCAAATGCCAATGGATATGGAGACTTCCATGGTGCAGTAGTCACGTCCATAACCCCGCCATCTACTTGAATGGAACTGTTATTTAGCATGCCTGTAATGAAAGCTGGTTGACGATAGCGTTTAGGCAATTGAGATGCATCAGGAGTATCCAAAGAGCCAATGGTAACTTGACCACCATCAGATGCGACTACACCATTTGCAGTCGTATTACCTGTACTTTCAAATTTGCTATCTGCAGTAGTTGCAAAAATACGTCCATCAGAATTAAGACCTGCTGCAGCCCATGTGCTAGGCATGGCCATCGTAGATGATAATAAAGTCATCATAACAGCAGACAATAAAATCTTATTACTACCTTTCATCCTCTTATACCTCAATAAATACTTCACTTACAATACAATCACATTTGTGAAAGCTCCTTCATACTTGAATATATATCTATGAGTTGATTTATTAGTCTTTTTTTATGATAAAAGATAGATATATACTCACTTATTAAAGAAACTTAAGACTAACACATTTAAAATATGTATAAAATATTACACTATTTTTAGTGAATTGTAAATGAATTATACTCATTTATTTTAGAAATAATTAAGATTTGATATGTGTTAGATAAAAATATAGCAAAAGAGGCAACGATTGACTCGCTGCCTCTTAGTAAATCTGTTGACCAGTATATTAGAATTTATGTGTAAATCCAGCATTTACAGACCAGCCTGCTTTATAGTCGCCAGATAGACCTGTGCTAAGGTCAGCAAAGATGCTGTTATTAGCATTGAAGCCATAACGACCACCGAATGCTAGATCGGTCCAAGTGCCTTTAAGGTCTTGTTTTGTATATTTTGTAGTATTGCCAGTTGTGTATGCTGTATTTACAGTGCCAGAGAAGGCATGGTTTACACCAACGCGAGTATAGATGTTACCTGCGCCGAATGTTTTACCAATTTCAAGGCCAAGGCCACCTGCTGTGCTGCTTACACCAGATTGGTTAACATGCATACGACCTGCATCAAAGCTATCCCCACCGAAGTGAGTGTAGCTCAATTGTGCTTGTGGCTCGATATACATGCCGTTTTGGAATTTCACAGTTTTACCATATCGTGCACCAATTGTATAAGCATTTGCTTTCGTTTCGCCAGAAAGGCTTTCACCAATTTCATTGCGAGCTGTGAAAGCATTAGAAACGCGGCCTACTTGAGATTCGATGTGAATATATTTATCTTTACCAAGATCTTTCACACCGTAAGCACCTACAGCAAAGGCTTTTTCCTTACCGGTACCATTAAATACGTAATCATCGTTGCCACGAAGGTAGGATACTTGACCACCTACAGTCCAGCCGCTACCTGTTTTAGCATCGTAACCGCCTTGAATGCGTGTATATGTTGTATCTGTGTCGATACCTTTTGCGTCATAGCTATATTTACCGCCCCCAACACGAGCCCAAATGCCTGTTGGTTCGCCTTGTTGCAATACGCGTGGACGATACATATTATCTGTTAATGTTCTCCATCCGTTAATATTGCTCATAATAGCAGAACGAGCACCGCGCATATGAGGTGTATCAAAATCCCCCATGATAACATGAATATGAGAATTACGCTCTGGTACTGGAGCTGGTTTCACTTCTGGTTTAGGAGTTGGTTTTGGTGCTGGCTTAACCTCAGGTTTTGGCGTTGGTTTAACCTCTGGTTTAGGAGTCGGAGTTGGTACCGGCTTAACCTCAGGTTTAGGAGTAGGTTTAACTTCCGGCTTTGGTATTGGTTTTGGTACGGGCTTAACCTCAGGTGTTGGCGTTGGTTTAACTTCTGGCTTAGGTTGAGGTTTTGGTACAGGTTTATTTTCACCATATACGTATTTACCTTGACCATCTTTATCCGTTTGCCATGTAATATCACCTTCTTTAGCATGACCAGATGTAATTACTGTAAAACGACCAGATTCAGAACCATCAGATGCAATAGCTACTGTACCTTGAAGGTTTCTTTCACCATTAACATAGTTATGATAGTACATCTTGTGAGCCAAGTTATCTAAAATCTTGTTCACATTAGCCTCAGAGGACATATCTAGGCCTCGTTGAGTAGTGTACACATGAGCCGCTGCACCAGGAGCTGCACTTGTAATATGAATATCACCACCCCAGAAGGAATCTGGAGTCAAACCATTATAGGTTGTAGTCGGTGGTTTATAATCTGGATCCTCAGTATCGCCACCTTCATCATTAGGGTCGTAAATAAAGTTTACATGACCTTCCAGCTTATCTACATAGAGCTTATTATGCTCACTTTGGGTTACCATATTCGCATAGTTGCGATTCTTGGAACCTACAAGTCGATGTACATGGCTAGGTTGCGTACCACCATCTAATGTTCCTTCATGCAAGCCGCCTTGATAGAAAAGCTCCCAAGAACCATAGTCGCCAAGGAATACATTGATATGACTTGGATGCTTTGCGTCTTTGTCTGCTAAGTTAAAGGCTAAACCATCCCAAAGAGATTCTTTGCCAATGATACCAATATTGATCTCAGACGCATGATTTGGGTCGCTTTTAACGATAACATCACCTACCAAAGACAAGTCATTGCCAGTAAAATTACCTTTGTTGCCGTCTACACCAATATTAACGGTGCCACCTTGAGCCACTGCAATAGGAGTGCTTACATTGTGAACATCATAAACGCCTTCCTTAAGGCTAACCGTACTACCACCTTTGCTGCTAATGAAAGGCTTGTTATTATAGCCAATATTAGCAACAGCTTTATCAATGCTGACTGTACTACCAGTATCTGCCTCAATGGTAGATATGTAGTTTGTCATTTCACCAGCCTTAAACTTCCCACCGTTATTTGCCGTAATATTTGCACCATTAGGTGTAGTAACTAATGTACTCCCCGCCATTGCATAGGGCACTACAGAACTAGCAATTGTCAAAGCAATTGCTAAAGATAGGTTTGCTTTATACACACGTTTCATAAAAACCCTCTCTCATTTACATACTATAAACTATTATTAAATAATTTAATTATATTTAATAATTATATTCTTGTAAATATGAGGGAAATTTGCCACATAACTATAAAATTATCACAAGTAAAAAAAGCAGTAATTATAGTTACTGCTAACGTATACGTATATATATTTTTGTATATTTCTATAAATAGATTCTTATTGATTCGCTTATATGTTCGCCATATAATTGATATAGGATAGTTAAGCGAGGTTGGGCCTCTCTTCGTCTATGAAGGGAGGGTTGTCTATGAGTGATTATGAGTTAATCATGCTAATCCTAGAGGTAATGACTGTAGTCATTGCTTTTGGTGCACTCGTGGCGCTTATTTGTCTTGGAAAAGACAAATAGCCCTTCGTTATCCCTAGATAATTAGGTAACTGAAAGGCCATTTCATCAATTATTTATTCTCTTGAGATGAGCCCGACGGATCTACTCGCTTGGCTATCTATTTATATTATAGGGTTAATCTTATATATCGTCAAATACGGATAAACGATACTATAGTACACTTATACAGACCAAAAGGCAGCGATCGAATCGCTGCCTTTATTCTTTATCTACGTGCCACACGCATAGCGGCCATCATACCTGGAGATTTCCATACAGATTGGCCATTGTCTGAAACGAGTTTGTTGTTATAGTAGAATACATCTGCATTGTAATAGTTACTATCGCTAGATGATACCTTATAGCTAAGGCCAGATGTAGTGTACACCGTAAAGTTGAGTACATCCCCTACTCTCTTCACAGAGTCTTGGTCTACATACCAGCTATTACCATTATAGGTTGTAGCATACACATCTGTACGAGCTTCTACATCATGTGTATTAATACCGATCAACACGAGTAGAGCTGCTAACATATATAAGAATTTACGCATTAGAATTACCTCCGTTTTATCGTTGGAATACTTGTTTATTATACCAAAAAACGGTGAAATTCGCATTAAAATGGCAACTTCTGAGCCAACTACTATCGGCTGCTCAATATACAATACAATACGTTTCATAACAGATTTGTTATATAAGAGAACATTCAATCCCTATTTCTTATTTTCGTATATCTAATAAAGATATTATAGGTTGATCTAAATTTAGTATCCCATCAATTTGATTTCTACATAAAAGAAGGTATCAACTGCCGTTGATACCTTCTTTTAATTCCACTATATAGTTATTAAGAATTATCTTAATATACTAGTTCTCCATTAAATGTACGATATTCATCACCAATTTTTGTTAAATCCTTTACAAGTAATCTAGAAGTTTGATGGTCTAACTTCATAACTAATGTATATCCGATGGATTTAGCCTTATGTATTACTTCACCAAGAAAATTAACAATGTTAAAGAATATCTCCTGAGGAGTACAATCTAAACATTTTAATAAAGAATCATCTTCCTTTAATCTAATACTATATACAGTTTCTCGATCGTCTTCCAACGTAAAATTCAATAAAACAGAAGTTGTCTCTACATCATAATCCAAATGATATGTATTAAGACGACCGCGCACTATAGCTTTATTATCATCTAAAATATTTGTAATTTCAAGCTCTATAGGCCTATTCTTATCAACTGAAAGTACATATTTTTTCATAATTAAAATCTCCCAAACCAATATATTAACTAATGTAGTCCCCTAGAAATGAATACTCCCAATATATTCATTCTATAATATTTTGCTATACAAATTATAACTAATTATGAGATAGAAAAGCCATAAACTATATATCAAATATATTCGATATATTTTAAATATTAGTTACAATATACACATTATACTTTATTTAGAATAACCCCCTATTCTCTGGTTATATCATTATGCTCATAAAATTTAATATAACAAATCAAAATCCCTACAAGAATTGGATAAGCCAATATAAATTCATTACTCATAAAGCATGCAATTTGCCCAAAGAATGCTACCAATAGGTAAACTAATGTAGGGTTATTAATATACTTTTTAATCTTATATGTTCTATATAAAATATATAAAATTGGGGTAATAAACAAGATTTCCCCTATCAACCCAAACCATGCCAATATAGCTGCAAACTCATTAAGTACTGGATACTCAAATGCTAAAAAGCCTTTTTGTAATACGTCTTCTGTCCAACGTTTGACTTCTCCACTATCTTTAGCAAAATCAGGGAATTTATCAACCATATAGCTTGAGTGCAAGCCTCTACCAACACCAAAAGCTAGATGATCTAGACCAACGTTAAACATAGCTACTGTATTACCAAATCTAGCTGAATTGGATCTAGAACTAGTATTGCTGACTGACTTAACATTGCTATCAATATACTTATCTAGAGCCTTTTCTACAGATATAGCCTGAGGTGTTTCTTTGGTAGTATTCGTTTGAGAAATACTAGCCTTAATTATAGGGCTTACTACGGAATCACCAACAATAGCAAAAGAATAACTTAGAACACTAAGTCCAATTGTAAATAGACATAGTTTCCACCAAGATTTATATCTAAATATTAGACTTAATACAATAAACGCAACCAGTTCGAATAGATAAACAACAACACCTGTTCGAGCCCTAGTTAAGAAAATCATGACAACTAAGAGAAATGCTAATATAATATCAAGTTTATTCTTAGAATTTACATAATGAATACCTAATAATGGTGCCAAAAACACCGCAATCATACTAAAATAGGATGGTTCTAACGCAAGGCTTCTAAGTTGACCTGGCCATAATTCCGGAGGCCACCACCCACTTTGTACAACAGGATCATATAAGCTATTATTAATAGTTACTAATATACTAGCCAAGTAATCTGAACCACTCCATAGCCAAGAAACCTCTATAATGGAGTAAGCTATACATAGTATTGTTAATATCCTTGCAGCATTAACAATAGTATCAAGACCTTTTTTACAATCATCTTTATATAGATTAAAAATGATTAAGAATAGCCCAATTAAGGGGAATATAAAGTTTCTAAACAGATACCAAACTAGTGATACCATTAACTTTACTTGTAGGATAAATTCATTACCTACAAACGAAGGAAATAGCGCATATAGTTTTTGGACAACAGATGTATTGATTAAATACGTGTAAATAACAGTATCATAAAAAGGAAAAGAAAATACCCCTAAAATGGTACAAAAAACAATCCAAGCAACAGATATTGTAAAATACGGTTTAAAGGGAAACTCTGTCTTCTTGTTCCATATGCTATATACAAGAAATAGTAAAATGGAAAAGAACAAAAATACCATCGACAGATTATTTCCCATGGAAAATAGGGTATACCGATCTGGTATCCGCATCAGTGGTAATGAAATTATCATTGCACAAAGCAATAACTCTTGAATTTTATAATATGCTGTACTAATCATATTAAAACAAACCTCTCAAATCTCTCAAACTATTTAAACCTATTGGAAGAGTTGTTTCCTTAATAAGCCTCCCATAATAATCATAATTAAAAATTCTGTTAATAACATTGTCATTGCTACCCCTTTAGCCCCCCACAAATAACACAATGGGAATATAGATAACAAGCTAAAGAATGCTGCCAATACTAGAGTTCGGCTATATGCACTATTCATATTGAGTGGTAGCATCGTTTCTTCACCAAATACAGTACTAATAGCAACAGCTAAAGGAACAAATGACAAAATTCGTAATACGTCAACAGTTAAATTATAATCCGCTCCGAACAATAGCTTGACTATAGTATCTGAGAAGAAAAATAAAGACGTACAGCCAACAAGGCCTACAACCAAATACAAGAATATTTGTTTCTTTATAAATTGTAATCCCTTAGAAATATCATCCTTCATCATCTTACTTATAAATGGATATATGGCGTCACTTACAGCATATATACCTCTACGAACACAGGTAATTAATTTATCAGCAGCACTATAGTAACCAACGATAACATTATTCGTAAGCATCCCCAATACCACTACATTAGTTGCAGTATATAAGTTAACCGCTAAGGAGGATACGAATATAGACCAGCCTTCTTTATAAGAATTAATAATTTCACCTATAGTTGGCCATTTAAACAATCCCGTATAATGTTTTCTTAACCAGACTATTGAAAAAACACCTGCAATTAAAGGCGTGCAAGCTTGTAAGAATGCAGCGAGTATATAATCATCTGGAGATTTTACAAGTAAAAATATGCCAAGCATCGTACAAATACGTCCACTCATATTTAAGATGGTAATATATCGCATTTTCTGTATACCTTGAAAAAACCATACAGGAAATAAAACATTACCTATAATTCCACAGTACATAACCTGAAATAATAATATGTCGATCGTATTTCCTAGTAATATGCGTTGCAGATTATAAACAGCAAAAAATACGGCCGTAACAAATATTAATATACATACTTTTCCATAAAAATATTTGGCAAACAGAAATCCTATTTTCTGTTCTTCAGCTTGTGCTATTGCTTTTGGCGCCGTTAAGGAGTATCCAAAATCAACGAAGATTCGAAAATATTCCATAATACCTTGCATAAAGGCAATCATCCCAAAATGCAATGGCCCTAAGACGCGAATCAAATATGGTACTAGGATAAATGCAAGTACATATTCTAAAGCGCGCAGGGTTAGAAGAGAAAATATATTCTCTATTAATACGGAGTAACTCTTCCTCACATTACCCATCCTCTAACATTAATATCTATCATTTCTTACTAACTATACTTTTATAATTAGAGAAAACCCCATAGTATTATCAATAAAACATAAAGATAATCTCTATGGGTTTTAATTATATATAATATACAACCGTACAAATATAGTTATGATTCATAGTTAATAATACAATTTAACCAATAACCTCTTTATATATTGTTTGCACTTCCACAATGGATTATGGCTGGTATCAGACGTATGATCTAATACATAGTGTTTATATTGTGTGAGTAAATCTTTATACTCTGTCTTACATTTATTTGCACAGACTCTACGAGATAATTCTACATAGGAATTTAATAGATACAATTGTAGCTCATTCTTTACACTACTACAGTGATTCATAAGATAATCATTCATATGCATATGGGACTCTACTGTATCCGTCATAAAACGTCTACTAAAGTTAGCCATTATACTACCAGCGCGTTGAACATAATAATAGAGTGGTTCATTGATTGTCACTACAGTCTGACAATTCAAGAATAGCTTAAAAATAGTGAAGTTTTCTTCTTGAATACGTCCCTTAGGAAAACGAACTGGTACTATTCCATTAAATACTTCTGATTTAAAAATCTTATTCCATACTACATTGAGATCGAATGGTTCCGTTTTTAGCAGATAATATCGCAACATATCCATGCCTGTAAAAGTTCTTGTATCATCTTGAACAGACATAGTATGTATACTAATATCATCATCACCTCTATAGATGTAATAATTACAAGATACCATATCAGCATGTGTACTATTCGCAATAGTAAACAATCTTTCACACATTGTATTTTCTATAAAATCATCACTATCAACGAATAAAATATAGTCTCCTGTAACATGGTCTAAACCATAATTACGAGCATCGGAAATCCCACCATTTTCTTTATGAAAGACCTTAATCCGTTTATCTTTCGCCGCATAAGAATCTGCAATAGAACCGCTGCGATCAGTTGCTCCATCATCGACTAAAATAATTTCTAAATTTTGATAGGTTTGATTAAGTATTGATTGAATACATTTATCAACATACTGCTCAACATTATAAATGGGAACAATAATAGAAAGTAACGGCTCCATATACTTAATCCTTTCGATCTATCTTATATGCAACAATATTATGTCCACAGCGTTGATCCTCAGGAGGCATCTGCATATAGTCATCATACATATTATCTAGATATTGTCTCCAACAGGACATAACAGAAAATAATTGATCTTCAAACTCAATAGTAGTCATCTTCTCAAAGTCCTGTTTAGGCAATCGTTCCTTTACACCTTCACCCCAGGCAATTACACCAACATGCTCTGATTTAGTATAGTCATAAGATTTAGCCAAACGATCCATAATATCGATACAACGTTGTTTACCAAATAAACGACACAATGGAACAATAACTAATTTACCTAAAGCATGAATAAGAGATTTCCCCTTAAACAGTTTAGCGCTAGCTAATGTAAGTATTTTTTGATAAAAAATCGATCTATCATAAATCTCTTTCATAATGGACATATCTTCACTAAATCCATCAACAGGAAAAATATCTATCCATAAATACTTGCTACGTAATGTATTAGAATATGTATTTTCACAAGGAATATTTTTATTGATGATAGCTGCATAGGTTGCATCTAAGCTATGATTGATAGGATTTGCGATTAACTCTAATCCATCATGATCATAATGCTCTTTTAACGTTAATAATCGTTCGTAATCAGGTCTTGGCATGCAAACATCAATATCATCATCCCAAGGTATAAACCCTTTATGTCGAGCTGCACCTATTAATGTGCCATAACATAAACTATATTTTAAATTATATTTTTTGCAAAATTTGTCAAAATCCTTGAGAAGATTCAACTCTTCTAGCTGAACCTCTCGTAAAGATAATTGTTGCATACTCACTCAATCCCATACTAAATAACGGTAACATTTGTATTAGATACAAATTTATTGAGGACGCGTACCTCTTCAATCATATCTTGATGACTCATCAAAAAGCTTTCAGAGTCCTCTCTAATACATTTTAAGAACTCAACGATTTCATATCGTAAGCCTTCACCTTCAAACTTATAGAAGTATTTTTGGTTTAAGTTCACATCTTCAAAACGCAATTCAAAGAATTCTGTTTTCCACCAAGGCGCTGGTACATAAATATATCCTTTAGAACCAGATATAACTAAATCTCCCTCTGCCTTAGCATTGATTGCCACAGTAGCGGAGGCCATAGCATCATCATAAAGAAAATTAATCTTTGATAAAATATCGACATCGTCAACCTTATGACTTATAAAATCAACGCGATTATAATCAAATCCTAGGAGTTTAAAGATAGCTAATAATGGATAGGATGCTAAGGATAAAATACTACCACCAGCTATTCTAATTTGATTAGCCAAATCTTCCCCCAAAACTTGTGTAAAATTAGCTTCTACATTAAAGATTTTACCAATTTTTCCACTACGAGCCATGGCAATTAACTTATTAAATGCAGGACTATAAGCTGTTTTCAAGCCTTCCATCAATACTAAGTTGGAAGATTTCGCCAAGTCCATTAAGCGTAATGTTTCATCAAGGTCACTACTAAATGGGAATTCTGTTAATACATGTTTTTTGGCTTGTAGTGCTTTTTCGATATAAGCACCACGTTTGGATAAAGGCATATTAATATATACTGCATCTACTTTATCCAGCAATTCTTCAGATGAACCAAATTGTTCTAAATTATTAAATTGATGTGATTTATAGATAGTATCAACCGACTCTGCCTCTGTGTACCCACCAATAATATCAATGCCACTAACAAATTTAGACTCATCCAAAAATCTATCTAATATAACTTCATTACCAATGATACCAAGTCTAATATTCTCAGAATTTCTAATCTGCGTACTTGAAATACCTTGTGTTCTTGGTAAGTAAACTACCTTGCAATACTCATTTAAATAGTCAAAATAGCCTTCCCAATCAGATCCAACGGTAAATATATCTACATTAAATCGTTTGATATCATCTATTTTTTGGCCAAAATATTCTTCTACTACAATTTCATCTGCGAAACCTGTAGCACGCACATTATCAATGCGCGTCATTAAAGAATCACGAACATTAAATTTACCTCTAGATTTATCAAAATAGTCAGACGTAACCCCAACAATTAGGTAATCACCTAATGCCTTTGCATTCTTTAATAGATTGTAATGTCCCTCATGAAACAAATCGTATGTTCCATATGTTATCACTTTTACCATATTATTTACCTGTAATCTCTTTAATGACTGATTTCATTGTTTCTACGAGCATTTTATTATCCTCAATGGTTGTATCACCAATATGAGCAACGCGTAGAACGTATTCTTCATTAACCCCACCCGTAGGATTTACAAAAATATCATATTTGTCCTTCAAAATTGTAAATACATCTTTAGCAATTGGTTGTTCAAAACGGATAGGCGTAACCGCATTACTGATGCTGAAGGCAGGAAGAGATACTGGTAATTCTTTAATTCTATTTCTGAAATCTTTCGCCACACTATCAATACGAGCTAAATAATTTTCAAAACCTTCCTCTTCAATCAGATGTAATGCTTTATTCATTTCTAAACATACCCCAACAGCAGGTGTGAATGGTGTTTGACCTCTTGTAAAGTTTTTTACATATTGGTTGAAATCGAAGTAAAGATTCTTAATATGATTATTTTTTACACGTTCTTCATATAATCTATCACTAAATACAATAGGGGATATACCTGGTGCAATACAAAGGCCTTTTTGAGAACTCAAAATAGTAACATCAATATTATTACCAGCCATATCATAATGATCAATTAAGAACGAACTAATCGCATCAATTACCAAGTATGCTTCTTTCTTTTTAGCAAAGTTGCTTAATAAATTAATATCATATAACTGTGCGGTCGAAGTTTCATCAATATTAGCAATAACAAATGTAAATGATTGTTCTTCTACGGCAGCAAAGTGTTTTGCGGTTAGCTCCTCACCCTCGTCTAATTTAATCACAGTATGAGGTATCTCGTGGAGTTCACATAAATCGACGAAACGTTGACCAAAAGTACCACCATTAATAACTAACACATGGTCTGTTTCATTCATACAATTCATAATAGTAGCTTCTAATGCACCCGTACCAGAAGCTGTTAAGTAGATGGATTTATAGCTTTCTGGTGCATTCATAAATTTTTTGAGCAGTCTATCTGAATCTAACATAACTTCAGAAAATTCTGCTGTTCTAAAATAAGGAACTTGTTGATGTCTTACATCAAGAATTTCCTTTCTCATTTGTGTTGGTCCTACTGTAAATAGTTTCATAATATAATCCCCTCTTATTGTTTCCAATATACTCTATAGTTATGATGCGGTACCTGGCGATCTTCAGGTGGTGCTTCCATATAATTATTGTACAAATGACTTAAATAGAAATCGCTATCTGTAAGTCCCCAAAACTCAGTATCCTCAAAAGGATATAAACTTCTATTATCAAACAAGGTCTTTTCATAGACCTCTCGTTTATTACCACTTGCACAATCAACGAGAACACTTATATATTTCGCATCTGAAAATGGATACTGTTGTGCATCTTGGTTAATCTTTTTAATTAAACTTGTAGTTGGTAAAAAATGCATTAAGCTAATAGCTCCAAATTTCAAGAATGTACGAATATAACCTTTTAGCTTAGCAAAGCTACCTTTAGAGTCTACGTAGCGATTACTAAATGTAAATTTCATAGACGACCCATGGAACAACAAGTTTAAAAGTTGTTGGTGTCTAAAAAGTTTTTGTTGTGCCTGTGTATCATCTGGTAACCCATCCATAGGGAAAATATCTATAAATACACCTGCTTTATCAAAATTACGCCACAATGTATTATCAACCATAATTGTTTCTTGATCGAATACCTTTGCCATTGTATAGGTGTAACTATCATCGTTTTCAATAGAATATACTTGATATCTTGGATTATGGTCATTATATATCTTAATAAAGCGATTATAATCATCCCGTGGCATCATAATATCAATATCATCATCCCATGGAATAAAACCTTTATGTCTAACGGCTCCCAACATTGTTCCATACGCTAATACATATCGAATATCATGTGTATCACAAAAATGTGCCACATCTTTTAAAATATCTAAAGCGACACTCTTAATCTCCGAAAATCCAATTTCTCTCATCAAAAAAATTCCTCCATAATACAAATAGGTCTATTATTTAAAGAATTTTCTTTTCAAGAATAATCCACCTTTTTTAATCCAGTTTTGTGGCTCCATAAAGGATACATTTTGTTCCTTATAGTCAATGTTATTGGCTTCAAGCCATACGTCGAGCAAGATTTCACTTACGAAACCATAGATGCGCGCTTCGTATGTATCATAATCGGAAATATCGACGCGATGTTCAATTTCCTCCAAGATGGAGAACATCCATTCACAGTATTGATCAAAGAGGTCGCGTCGCATGACGAACATATTGAACATATGCGCCCAAGTGCGATTACAAACCTTTGTGAAAGCAGCACTATATTCAGGATATTTCTCAGCGATGATTTGCTCTGCCGCATCAAGGCCATCGCTATGGTGAGCATTATTATAGTGAGAACGGTTAGATTCAATATAATATTTACGCTTATCCGCTACGACTACAGGATATTCTGAAAGTAGTTTCTCCCATTCCGCTCCTGTAAGAATTTGGTTCTTTTTATCCTCTACGGAACGCACCTCTTTGCGCGTAAAGTAACGTCTATAATGAACGAGACCAATATAGTCCGCATCAAGGTTTTTCCAAGCCCAATATAAGCCTGTCAATTCGCAGTAATTTGCATTTTTTGAGGAAATATTATCCCCTGTATGATCGCCAGTATAACCAATATCATCCTTGCCCTCTCTACCTACATGGATTGGCATGTATACGGAGTCCTCTGGCATCCAATATTGCTTATGTGTAGCTACTAAAATCTTAATATTCACTAGTACTCTCCTACATGAGTATTGTCTCTCAAGTCTATCTACTTACCATATGAAAAATTAGGCTAACTCTTTTTCTACTAACGCCAAGGCACTAGCAATCACCTTATCCATATCGTAATATTTATATTCCCCTAAACGACCACCAAAGATAACATTGGAAATCGTTTCAGCCTTTTTAACATATTTTGCGTAAAGGTCTAAATTCTTTACATCGTTCACTGGATAATAGGCTTCTTCGCCGATTTTCCAGTCTTTTGGATATTCTTTAGTTACATATGTAACAGGTTGTGTACCAAATTCAAAGTGTTTATGCTCGATGATACGAGTATAAGGAATATCGCCTTCTGTATAGTTCACAACGGCAACGCCTTGATGATTTTCCTCTTCAAGACGTTCTGTTTCAAAGTGAAGACCACGATATTCTAAAACACCTTCAGAATAACCAAAGTATTCATCAATAGGACCTGTATAGATGATCGTATCTGCCAAGGCTTCGTATTCATCACGATGTTTAAGGAAGTCAACGCCTAAACGAACTTCGATGCCCTCTAACATGCGTTCAATCATCTTCGTATAACCGCCCATAGGAATTCCTTGGAAACGGTCATTAAAGTAGTTATTATCATATGTATAACGAACTGGTAATCGTTTAATAATGAAAGCTGGCAATTCTGTACATTTACGGCCCCATTGTTTTTCCGTATATCCTTTGATGAGCTTTTCATAAATATCTGTACCTACAAGACTAATGGCTTGCTCTTCTAAGTTCTTTGGTTCACTTGTAATAGCAGCCCGTTGTTTTGTAATGATATCCTGTGCCTCTTTTGGAGTACGAATATTCCACATTTTAGAGAATGTATTCATATTAAACGGCAAATTGTACATTTCACCTTTATAATTTGCTACAGGGCTATTTACATAGTGATTGAACTCAGCAAATTGATTAACATAATCCCACACATGCTTCAAAGATGTATGGAAAATATGGGCACCATACACGTGAATGTTAATATCATCTTTGCTTTCACAATATAGATTACCTGCTATATGACTGCGACGATCGATAACAAGTACAGATTTACCACGCTTATGCGCCTCATGGGCAAATACAGCACCAAATGGGCCCGCCCCAACTACTAAATAATCAAATTGTTTTTTCATATGTATATCCTTATTTTTTCATTCCAAGACATAGCAATCGTGAATAATGATTTTTTCTTAAAATATAACCTATCAAGATAGATAGAATTGTAGATGCTAAGAAGCACACAATAAAAGCTTCATAGTACAATCCTAATTTAGACCAAAGTACAATTCTGAATGGAATTTTAACAATATCACTAAAGATATAAACATCCATGGAGACAGTACCTAAAAAGATCAAAAGTGTTTTATATAATCCGATTCTAGATGAGATTTGGTTAGCTATATAGTATGTAATAGTAATCCCCGAAACTGCTGTTATAAGAGTAAGTATTTTAAACACATTAATATCATGTAGTAATGCATAATTACCTACACTAAAAATCACAAGAGATGTAAGGGCTACTCCTGCGGATTTCATATAATCTAATAGCATATATTTCTTTATATATAAGCCTAAGATATAGAAGAATTGGAAGTACAATATCTTTGATACCATAGGTACAGAAAAGATATTTAATACATCAGATAACATGCCAATGATGAAAGATAAGATTAATAAACCTAAATTTACACGTTTAACCAATAAGGCAATAATGATTGAAATAAAGAACAAGCAATATAAAAACCATAGTTCTCCATCAGGATTGATACCTATTAATATTTTCCATATATCTTGTGGATTAATTTGCTGATTTGCAAATTTTGATAAAGCTAATTTGAAAGGAAAATACAATAAACCAATAGTGAAATAAGGAACCATTAACCGTATACTTTTATCTTTTACGAATTTTTGGAAGCCCTCTTTCAAAGGTATATGCATAAAATAGCCAGCTACAAAGAAGAATACAGGCATATGGAAGCTATAAATTATAGTCCGCATCAAATATAAAGGATAACTAGCAATACCGCTAGCACTTGCTTGGTCTGGAACAGAATGGCCCAAAACAACAAGCAAAATTGCAATCCCCTTCATAATATCAAAACTACTATCCCTCATAATCCCCCGACTAATAAGCCCCTTTCGATTTAACGACAGCCAACACAGTTTTCAATAAATATACAATATCGATCCACACAGACCAGTTATGAACATACCAAGAGTCCATTAATACCCGTTCTTCATAGGTAGTATCGCTACGACCGCTCACTTGCCATACACCGGTAATCCCTGGTGGTACAAGGTAAAAGTCGTTGATATAGTCGCCGTATTTTACGATTTCATCGCGCACGATAGGGCGTGGACCTACAAGACTCATATCCCCAACGAGAACATTCCACAATTGTGGCAATTCATCAAGACTCGTTTTACGTAGGAATTTACCAATTCTTGTAACACGAGGATCATCTTTTAATTTGAAATCTCGTTCCCATTCTTCACGAGCTGCAGGATTTTCTTTCAAATATACCTCTAGCGCCTCTTGCGCATTAGGCACCATGGAGCGGAATTTATAGCATGGGAACTCTTTACCACCTTGGCCAACGCGCTTGTGGCCAAATACGATAGGACCTGGAGAATCTAGATAAATCAATACAGCTACGATGGCGAGAATTGGCAAAATCAAGATGCCACCACAAACAGTAGCAACAATATCAAAGATGCGTTTCATAATACGGTTAGATTTACGAGCCAAGTTATTTTGTACCCGCAATACAACGGCTTGCTCTTCCATCATGCCACGCGCCGTAATGTTACTTGTAGGCAAACCGAATAACTCAGGTACAAAGGCAACGCGCTTTACTAATAGTTGCAAGTGATTAATCAAGGATACTAACTTTTTAGGCTCTAACCCTGGTGCACAAATAAGGACTGTTTGTACTCCTGTATCTTTAATAACTCTTTCAACATCAGAAAAAGCACCGAGACATGGATATTCTTGAGCAATGGTAGAGGATTTAGGATTATCATCTACATAACCAATAATCTTATAGGTAGCAATTGGCATACGATCTAAAGATTTCTTTACGAGCTCTGCTGTTTTACCTGCACCAACGAGAAGGACTGGTATATTTAAGTATCCTGCTTTTGAAAGAATTTTACCTACAATAAAACGACTACTAAAGATAAAGAGCAGCATAAATAGATAGGCAAAGATAACAAAGAGTCGAGATACATCGTTGATTACATGACCTGTGTACATGAGCACAATGGATACAACAACGCCAATAGTGATACTACGGAATAAGTTCTTCATCGTATCCCAATAAGGAGATACTACAGAATAGGCATTATTGAGCAATAATATGGCTAAAAATACGAAAGGTATAACACCATATACATAGATTTCATCTACCTTAAAATTTGAACTTACTGGTAACAATGGCAAGTTTAAACGCAAATGATAGGCAGCTAATGTGCCTAACACAATAGAAACATAATCTGCTATAAGCACTATGATTTTGCTAATAAGCAATTTGTTGTGATTATTATATCCAGAACTATTCATACTAATACCCCAAACTATAAAAAAAGGTTGTTTTCTCAATACAATTTTTAAGAAAACAACCTCTAAACCATACGAATACAATGTACCAATATTTACATATATTGTATCATATTCAAAAGTTTAAAACTATGAAAAAACATAGATTTTAGCTATCTTTTATGCAGTTTTTTGGAGATTTTGGGTCTATTTAAATTAGACATAAAAATCAATTAAATAATGCGTAAATATTTCCTAAATAACCCTGTGATTCTCAATTAATTCTCAATTAACTCTCAATTGTTTTCAATTGAATCATGATGCCCATAACAATCCAAAACATGCGAATACCAGATGAATTTCCCCACGTATAATCAACTGATCCAAATAGGAATAAGTAACTAATTAAACCTACAAGGATTGATAAATCATAAGGGTTTCGTGTCTTCACATAGTGTTTCAACGATTTACAGAACATAAAAATTGAGAATCCTAAGAAACCAACGAGGCCTAATAGACCAGATTCAGAGGCTATTTGCAATAAATTATTATGAGAATGGCCTAAATCTTGAGTTTCTTGTTTTAATTTATAGTGCTCTCGATATGTTTTTTGCCATAATCCAGGACCGACACCTGTTACAGGGTGGTCCATAATCATTTGCTTATCTGCTTCCCATACATAAATACGGCCCAAATTTGAACCATCTGTGCTTATATTAAAAGTACTTTCAAAACGAGCTACATAGGCTTGATTGCTACTAAATGCATATCCTATACCTACAACAGCTACAAGTAGTACTAATACATAGCGAATATTTACAAAGCAATAGCGCAATGTAATGAGCGCACCATTAATGCCATTAAATAACCAGGAACCACGGCTTTGGTTCCCCCACATGCCTAATAGCATGCCAAACAAAGAAAATACAGCAGATTTTCTTACATACGAAGGAAATCTCTTATCATAGGCAGCAATTAATGCTAATGGAAAAGCCAATGTTAACAACATGGCAAGTCCCATCATAGAGCCGTGTATAACACCACCTGCACGACCTCCTGGTCCTAAGTTATAGCCCAATAAATATTGGGCAAAGGCCGATACAGCATCGACGCCCATATACACAAAAAATACTGATAATATGGCGTATAATTTGCGAGAACTCTTAATACATAGCAGAATTGGGACGATGACTAATACCTTCCAAACCCAAATATTGAAGAAATATTTAGTAGTCACCGCTATATCGGTACTAATTAATGCGGATGGCAATACGCATAGTAACATGCCTACATAGGCCCATCCATATTGGCGTATGGACTGTGGTACAGAGATTTCATGTCGTCTATACCAACAAGTTACTAAGGTCATCAATATAATAAGGCTATATATTAAATTCCCTAATGCCATAGATGACCGCGTCGTACATATCATCAGTGAAATGAGTACGGTCAGCACCATTTCAGAATTCTTAATTATCCAAGATTGCATACTAACCCCTTTTCACCTACATAGCTACAATCTAATTTTCATCATATTAACATCTATTTTATAGATATCTATTTTACACGTAACAATGGTTTCAGATGTTCTTGAATCTCTTGCTCATATTGATCGAGTAATTCATAGCGTTTTCTGTATTGGCTACGTTTTTGTGATTTAATTTCTTCAATAGGTTTACGATATTCCTCTAATGGAATGTTGAAGAAACGGTCATCACTACATACAACACCACCAGATTCCTCCCACAATGGATCTAGCTCAGCTACCTTAGCGCGATGACCGCGAACTAAGTGTGTATTTGCATAAAAGCCTTCATCAGATACGGCATAAATGGATTCGACCTTACAAAGGACCGCAATATGGCGTAATAGGAACATAATGAAGTTTTTTGGTCGATACCCAAACATCTTTTTAG
The DNA here is from genome assembly GCA_900549845.1 of uncultured Veillonella sp. GTDB lineage: Bacteria > Bacillota > Negativicutes > Veillonellales > Veillonellaceae > Veillonella. Next base: position 21,198 of record URPT01000007.1, read on the forward strand.
TAACTGTTTTAGCATTATCAAGGCCATCTTTATATCCTTGAATCGTGCCAATCCACATAGCAGGTTCTCCATTAAAACCTTTACCAAAGCGGAAATTAGCATGGTATACGCCTTGTTTACCCAAGGTTAGTAACAAGGTTAAAAAACCTTCTTTTCGTTGACCCGGTCCATAATATAAACGGGCCACCATATCAAGATCTTCTGATTCCCATACAATAAAGCCACGATTCATACGACTTACATCGTCATAAATATTATCTGGATCTACAGAATACATTTCGCGAATGGCTTCATCTGTAAACACATCTTTTAAATAATCAAAATGATTAACAATAGCCTCTAATCGTTCCTGTGGTGTTGAGCTTTTAAACAAGAAATATCGCGTCATTAACTCAAATAGACCAACTTGACGGTCTAACAATGTTGGATCTGGCGTATAGCTTGCAAAATAGTTCTCTAGTGCCTCTATTTCTCGTTTATTGCGGATAGAGCGCATTGTATGAAGGAAAGTGCGTCGTGTTTCCCTCCAACTACGTTTGCCGTAAATCTTACGACCTCGCTGCCATTGTGTTTCTAAATATCCCATCTCAAACTCCTATCCACTAAAAACTACCAAACCTTATCATTACTTATCAGTGGAGTGTAAATTATCTATAATCGTAACTAATTCATCTGCCACACGATTAATAATGAATCGCTGTTCCACAACTTGTCGTGCCTTTGTGATGATATTTGGCAAGTCTACAGCATCACTCATCACATGTTCCATAGCTTGTTGTAAGCTGTGTTCGTTCAAAGGATCTACAATAAATCCAGATTCACCATCGTCTATGATTTCTCGCTGAGCCCCAGAGCCACTTGTAATGACTGGTACACCGCAATACATAGCCTCACAAATAACGAGACCAAAGGCTTCACGCGTTATCGTTGGCAATAGTAAGCAATCTATGGATCTATATAAACCTTCAATATCTCGTGTAAAGCCTATAAATTCAACGTAAGAATGCATTTGATGTGCATGTATATAATCTTTTAATTTCTTAATTTGATCCTCTGTACCAGCCCCCGATATAATCAATCGAACATCGGGATTGTTTTGATGAATCTGTTCCAGAGCACTTAAAATCAGATACAAACCTTTCCGTTCTGTTATACGCGCACTATAGCCAAAGGTTCTAACCTTATATTTCATGGGAACAGCATCTGAAAAGGACTGGAATCGGTTCGGATCAATACCATTATATACAACATGGTATTTGCTAGTATCCTTAATAGCAGGCGTCATAAGATCGTCATAAACAAGTTTAGACACACAAACAAAGGCATCTACTTGTGCATTGATCCATCTATGATATATATCTGTTTTACCAGGTACAAGATTATGCTTTATAAACACCAATTTAGCACCTGTTAACTGCTTAAGAGCAATACAGAATAAGATATATTTACCAGAGTGGCATACAATTGTATTAATCCCCTGTTCTTTCATCTGTTTAGCTACCGCATTAACAGATAGAAAACCCTTCAAGGTATAGAGATTGGCAGTCATCACATGGCCCACTTGAGCATACCGAGATTGCATATCTTCATTCGATTGGTCCACTAAGATGTACGCAGTCCTATGTCGTTGTTGTAATTGCTTACAAATATCATATACATATTGTTCACCGCCACCCCAAATTTTGGCGCCTACAACATTGATTATAGACATAGGTTCCTCCTATCATACACATATCAATACACATTTAGTAACATCTATTGATGTATACGAAATACTGATTACATATACATCAATAGACTATTATCATTTAATTATACTATGACTTATTCATGCTGTCCTCATGATTAATAAGCCACATGGTCAACATTGTCCAATCGCGCGCATCGTCCCCATGATTATCAATAGGGCGAATTGGCTCAACCGGTTTATAAGACGGTATGTTGCTTTCACCATAATCCATACGAACATCGCCCATCATATGAGGCGTAATCCATTGGTACGGTGTGACTAAAGTTTCTGGCTGCTCATCAAACAAGGACGGTACAATAGAGTAATATTCAAAACCCTTTGGTGCAATGGCTTCAATAATGGTAGGCATGAGGCTCATATGCGTGCCAATAGGCGCTGTAATACTGTCCTTAGTGAAAGCAGGGTGTTGCAATAATCCTACGGTACAGAATGTGTCGCGCAATGTATAATCCCGTTGAATTAAGGATGTATTATTCAAAGACCCGAATAGATTCGAGTGGTCACCGGTGACAACGAATAAACTATCAGGAAAAGCCTCTTTCATAGCATTAACAAAGTTAAAAATCGCCTTATCACTATAGCGATAGGTAGCCAATTCCTTATTGCGTTTCTTATTGGATTTTAAATCATCTCCAAGGTTTGGCATCACCTGTTCAGGATCATAATCTAATAAGGAATCCTCCATTTTATAAGGTCCATGATTGGATGTAGTGTAAATAAAATGGAATGTAGGATGTTCTAAGGATTTTATTTCTTGTTCTATATGTTCTAAAAAGACATGGTCATAGACACCAACCCAAGTTTTAGGAGCATCGGGACCACAGAACACCGAAGCACTTTCCACGCGGTCAAAGCCTTGAGCCTTACCAAAGTGATTAAAGTTACCATACGATGCATTGCCACCATACCAATAAATCGTATCATAACCTAAACGCTTCATTTGAGATGCCAAAGAGGTCGGCAATGATTCATGCCAGAAGGCTTCTCGTTCATTGATTTCCATACCCGCATCATAAACACCAGATAACAGGCTCACAATGGATGGACGAGATACATTACCGGCAGGCAAGAAATTAGGCACTTGCGCCGTATGTGGATTATCTTTAAAATCCCATAAACCAGGACATATATTAAGTTCCTTATAAGGTTTATCAAGAGACCATTGTGGGATACTTTCACCAACAATAAAGAATATATGTTGTGGTTTATCAATACGAGGACCTGATGCAACGCGCTTAAATGCATGAAGCGGTGTATTCAAATCCTGCCAAGAATCTTTATATTCCTTAGGAACAATACGGTGAATCGCGTCATCAATGTCCTCACTGGATGCGGTATATTCATCACGAAGTGGATGTTTTAGCACCGTTTCTAAGGCACATAGATCTGGCACTGTAGCACGAGCAAAGAATATATCCTCTTTTACCACTGTAGGAATCGTATCCCATTCTGGTTTATCATCATGAGATAAGGTTCCACCATAGCGGAACCAATAAAACCCCAAAACGGAGGCAGCCACAAGACCTATATTCCAAGCTACAGTAGGCCAAATTCCTTCAATAGATAGATAAGGTATAGATGGCAAGGATAAGAAGAAATCTCCCATGTACCAGGATATAAACGTAATAGGAATCAATCCTAAGATGACGAGAATACCTCGATCTTGATTAAAGAATACATCAATTAAATTATGCTTCTCTGCATTATTAAAATAATGAACCATGTAATTGTAGGTATCATGGAAATGCTTGTAGAAAATCATTTTTCCTGCAAAGGCTGCATATAATACACAGGAATAAATGGTTAATCCTACCAATCGTATAGCATCTTCTATTTGATGATAACCATCAAATAATAATGCAGGGAGCGTCACCAATACTAAGGGTAGTAAGAATACATAAGCATCAAAATCCATGCCCCACCAGAAGCCGTAACGCAATGAACCTACTACAGATTTCCAACGTCCCTTCCATGTGGGGTAAGGATTATAAACGATCATAAATATGATTCGAAAGATGGTGCTCAATATAGGAGCCCAAAGCATTAGTTTTATATTTTGTTGTAGGGATAGAAAAAATTGTTCACTCATTCATACTTCCATATCTACGTCAAGAACAATAATTCCCCATAGCAATCTACTATACTAAATTACTGATTATAATTGCCCATTAGATTTGTTTAAATAATATAATTTTACATATTTCGTCATGGTATACATCATATGGTAGATAGATAATAGAAAACCTATTTTTCCATCTAATATGCCACCTTGCAAAATATATATCTTAAAAAATGCCCATGTTGGACGCAATATAATATCCCCTAAAAAACTACAAGATTTCCCTTGTTCCTTGTACTTGTTGGCCGCTGCTGTAGTATATTTATTGAACTTTTCAAAGAACTGATGCCAGTTATCATAAGTATAATGATACAATTTGCCTTCTAATGTATCTTGTGGATACGGACTGATAAAGGCTTCATGAACAGCACCTTCTACAGTGGCTCCCTCTCGAGGCATTAATCTCAAAACCTTATCAGGTCTCACCACACCATGAGTAGCTGGATTGTGATGGAATAAATTATATCTTCGTAGCCAATAAGCCTTTGGCTCTCCTTTAATAGATTCTTGAATTGATTTTGCTAATTGAGGAGATACACGCTCATCCGAATCTATAAATAGAATCCATTCAGAATGCGCTTGAGATATACCAAATCTCCGTTGTTGTGACCAATCTCCATTCAGAGGATGTGGTATAACTTTAGCCCCCAAGTTAGTAGCAAGAGGTACCGTTTGATCTGTACTTCCATCATCGATAACTAATATTTCATCAGCAAATTGAATACTTTTAATACAATCTACAATATGTTGTTCTTCATTGCGCGCTAAGATAATAGCCGTCACAGTACTCATAGATAATCCTTTAGCTTATAAATCAATTACATTTAATACATAAAAATGTGTAGTTTTTATTGGATGACATCCCCATGTTTAATACGCCATGCCGCAAGTTCGCGCATGTCTTTAATTACCTTACCATAGGCTTGAGGCATGTTTGTGCCTTGTTCCATAAGTTTTCCATTGTTATCTAGATAGAGTCTATGGTTAAAGACAAATTTCTCTTGTGTAAACAGGCTTGGTACCATTGCTTCATAGGTTTGACCAGGGCGACCTACAAGTTCTGCCAAGGTTGGAATGATTTGAATGCTCATACCAAACGCATTAGGAGCGAGCCAATCTTTATGGATGCCTCGTCCGTAGAAGATAATCGGAATAGTAGATGCCACATTAGGACTTACTTCACGAGCAAAGTTAAAGCGTTCGCTATGGTCACCGGTAATGACGAAGAGGGCAGACGGATCTGCTGTTTCTTCGCGAACGATAAAATCACCCATTACATGGTCTGCGTACCAAATAT
>URPT01000008.1 GCA_900549845.1 uncultured Veillonella sp.
ACTATTATTATACGCTATTTCTCGTCAAAAATCAACCATTTGTTGTGACAGAGCCTTTTAATAAAAGAACTCCCTCATAAAATCCGACTTGCGGGTTCAAGGCCTATGGCCGCAGAACTAATTCGCATGGAGGATTGTTGAGGGAGTCTTTTATTACCTTATTTTGTTGTGAATTATAGTTTCTGTTACACCTTATACATTCATATTTGCACTTTTACGCACATAGAACCAGTAGCACACAGCTACAGTTACGATGTTGAAGGCTAACAATACAGCAAAGGCTGGGTGAATATTACCAAACATGGAATATACAAAGCCGAAGATTTTAGGTGTAATGAAGGCACCGTATGCAGCTACAGCAGCAACGAAGCCAGTGATTAAAGAGGATAACAACGGATTGCCAAATACGTGTGGAATCATACGGAATGTTGCACCTGTTGCGAAGCCACAGCATACGAAAGTCAATACGGACATTGCAAAGAAGAATGGGAAGTTATGCATATCTACGCCAACTGCAATTAGTGCTGTTGTTGCACATAGACCGAGAAGGCTTACAAAGGTAACTTTTGTACCGCTGTTAATTTTGTCGGATAACCAACCGCCTACAGGGCGAAGGGCACCGGCAACAAGAGGACCAACAAATGCGATAGAAGCAAATGGTACTTCAGGGAATTCTTTACCTACTAATAAGCCAAGTGCTGCCGCATAACCGGAGAAAGCACCGAAGGAACATGTATATAACAATGTAAGTGCCCAAGTGTGTTTGTTACCAAAGATTTGTACAAGGTTTTTAGGGTTTGGTTTTTCTAATGGTAAGTTATCCATGAAACGTGTCATAAGTGCAAGGATAACAACAAGTGGTACGACCCACATGAAAGCCGCATTGGCAAGATATACTGCATTACCTTTGATGATAGCTGGTGTTACACCAAATACGCTACCTAATGCAGCGGAACCCATAGCGAATGGAGCTAAGAAGTAGATTACGGAGATACCAAGGTTACCAACGCCGCCGTTGATGCCAAGGGCTGTACCTTTTTCGGATTTAGGGAAGAAGTTGCCAATGTACGCCATGGAGGACGAGAAGTTGGCGCCTGCTAAACCGATAAGGGCTGTTAAGATCATGAATGTCGTATAAGAAGTTGTTGTATCTTGAACGGCAAAGCCAAGCCATACAACAGGAACTAATAAAATAAGTGTGGAAATAAATGTCCAGTTCTTACCACCGATTAAGGCCGGCATGTAGGTATATACGAAACGTAATGTAGCACCTACAAGACCTGGTAATGCGGCTAATGTAAATAATTGATCTGTTGTAAAGTTAAAGCCAGCGCCATTTAGTTGTGCTGCAATGGTTGCCCATAAATACCATACACAGAATGAAAGGGTTAATGCAATTGTGGATATAACCAAGTTTTGTTTAGCAATTTTTTTACCAAACTTTTCCCAAAATTCTGGATTATCTGGTTGCCAATTAGCCACAATTTCGCTACGGCTTGCCCCTACTTGAGGCATTTTTAGTTCGCTCATTTTGAACTTCTCCTTACTGAAAAACTATACATGCAATGAAGACATGGAAGATACAATTATCAGTCAATGTATATGAATATTGCAATCTATAGAATTTCTATAGAAAGTATTCGAATTACTTAGAGAACTGAGTTATAATTATTGTATCAACTAAAATTGCAATGTCTTATATCACAAATATATTATATATTGTAAAATTTTTTGTGAATGTGACATAAAACACACATATTCTGAAATTAATAAGTTATAATAATCTTATATATACAAAAAAGTATATAATACATGTACTTTTACTATAAATAGATTAGTATAACTAATGGATTTTATTTTAAAAGTACAATGGAGTGGTGAAGGTATGGATAAAAATTTAATTAACCAATTACTTGCTTTGCCGGGCGAGGAACTCCATCTTAAAAAAGGTGATTTTCTCTTCCACGAGGGGGACAAGGCAGAACACTTTTACGTAGTGTTAAAAGGTAGAATGAGCATTAAGAAGTTCGAATCTAGTGGGCACATTTTTGCGTTGCGTCTAGTAGGTCCGAATAATGTAATTGGTGAGGTTCCGTTGTATGAGGAGAACACAAGAACTTATGTGTTCAACGCCATCGCTCGGGAGGATTGCTCTGTTTATTCCATTCGCTATGATGTGTTAGAGCCAGCTATTGCAAAAGATCATTCATTGGCTATTGCGATGATGCAAATCTACACATTACATATGCGTCGTCAACAGGCAAAATACCGAGACTTGCTACTATATGGCAAGAAGGGAGCATTTTATTCTACCTTGTTGCGCTTAGCCAATAGTTATGGTGTAGAGCGCGAGGATGGTATCTTTATCGATATTGCCCTAACAAATCAAGAGTTGGCTGAATTTGCTGCCACATCAAGAGAAAGTTTAAATCGCATGCTAAGTGAGTTGCGTAAGTTGGGCTATGTAGCCTATGACAAACACCATCTAGTAATCTGTGATTTTGATGCTTTAATCGGATTGCTTGATTTAGAGGTTGATAATATAGACCCTAATATTAGTAATATCGAATAACAGTATTTTCTCCTTTGTGTTAGCTCAGCTAGCACAAAGGATTTTTTTGTAGTTTTGAAGGAGGACACGAGATGAGCTTGTTGTCTCAAAAGTTTAAGTTTCTTCGCAAGAAGAACGTATCTCCAAGCGGCCATCAAATAACTGAAGATGGCGGTCGCGAGTGGGAAAATTTTTATCGTGACCGTTGGTCTTACGATAAAGTTGTCCGCACAACGCATGGCGTAAACTGTACTGGTTCTTGTAGCTGGAATATCTACGTTAAGAATGGTGTTGTAGCGTGGGAAAATCAGGCTACTGATTACCCTGAAACACCAGATGATATGCCGGATTACGAACCACGCGGGTGCCCTCGTGGTGCAACATTCTCTTGGTATCTCTATAGCCCATTGCGCGTAAAATATCCATATGTGCGCGGCGAATTGGCTGAGCTTTGGAGAGAAGCTAAAAAGCATGCTAAGAACCCAATCGAAGCTTGGAAATCTATCGTAGAAGATCCAGAAAAAGCAAAGAAATACAAATCTGCCCGTGGTATGGGTGGCTTTGTGCGCTCCACATGGGATGAAGCGACAGAAATTACTGCTGCATCCTTATTATATACTGCAAAAACATACGGCCCTGACCGCAACGCAGGCTTCTCTGTAATTCCAGCGATGTCCATGTTGTCCTATGCAGCAGGTGCTCGTTTCCTTAACTTAATGGGTGGTTCACCATTGTCCTTCTATGACTGGTATGCCGATTTACCACCTTCTAGCCCTCAAGTTTGGGGTGAACAAACTGATACACCTGAATCTGGTGACTGGTACAATGCTGGTTACATCATGACTTGGGGTTCTAACGTACCATTGACTCGTACGCCAGATGCTCACTTCTTAACAGAGGTTCGTTACAAAGGTACTAAAGTAGTATCCGTATCCCCTGACTATGCGGAATCTACAACTTCTTCCGATGCTTGGCTCAATGTAAAAGCCGGCACTGATGCGGCTCTTGCTATGGCAATGGGCCACGTAATCTTAAAAGAATACTACATCGATAAAGAGACTCCATACTTCAAAGAGTATGCTAAAGAGTTCACAGATATGCCATTCCTTGTACGCGTTGAAGAAATCAACGGCACTGTACAACCAGGCCGTTTCTTAAATGCTAAGGATTTAGGAAGCAAAGAAGACGGTGCTGATTTCCAAACTGTATTAATTGATGAAACAACAAATGAAATCGTTGTTCCTAATGGTACAATGGGCGACCGTCACACAAATCCACAAAAATGGAACTTACGCCTTGAAAACCGCGATACAGGGGCTAAAATCGACCCTCGCTTATCCGTGTTTGATCAACGTGAAGATGTGACTGTTGTTAAGTTGCCATACTTTGGCGATGAAGAGCACGAAGGTGTTATCGAACGTGCTATTCCAACGATTACTGTACAAACTGTTGATGGTCCTGTAAAAGTAACTACCGTATATGACCTTATTCTTGCTAACTATGGTATCGACCGTGGTATCGGTGGTGAAGTGGCAACATCTTATACAGATGACACTCCTTACACACCTACATGGCAAGAAAAAATTACTGGCGTAAAAGCAGATATCGCTATTGCTACAGCTCGTGAGTTTGCTGATAATGCAGAAAAAACTAAAGGTCGTTCCATGATTATCATGGGCGGTGGTATCAACCACTGGTACCATGCTGACGTGATTTACCGTACAATTTTGAACCTTATCATGTTCTGTGGTACAGAAGGTGTTAACGGTGGTGGCTGGGCTCACTACGTAGGTCAAGAAAAACTTCGTCCTGTTGAAGGTTGGGGCGGTATCATGACAGCTAACGACTGGAGTAAAGCTCCTCGTTTGCAAAATGGTACATCTTGGTTCTACTTTGCTACAGAACAATATCGTTCTGATTGCATCGATTTGGCAGACCGCGTATCTAAATTAGCTAAGCCTCGTTATCGTCACCCTGGCGATTATAACGTATTAGCGGCTCGTTTAGGTTGGTTACCATCGTATCCTACTTTCAATAAAGGCAGCCAAGAATTGATTAATGATGCTCGTGCAGCTGGTGCTGGTACAGAAGCAGAAATTAACCAATATGTGGCGCAAGCGTTGAAAAATAAAGATTTACAATTTTGCGTAGAAGATCCAGCGGCTAAAGAAAACCATCCACGTAACTTATTCGTATGGCGTGCGAACCTCATCGGTTCCTCTTCTAAAGGTCATGAATACTTCTTGAAACATTTATTAGGTACTAAAAATGCGGTATTAGAAGATGACGATGCACCTACACGTCCAGAAGAAATCAAATGGCGTGAAGCTGATGGGGCAGGTAAACTTGACCTCTTAATCGACATCGACTTCCGTATGGCTTCTACAGGCTTGTACTCTGATATCGTATTCCCTGCAGCTACATGGTATGAAAAAGAAGACTTGTCTTCTACAGATATGCATCCATATGTACACGTATTCCAAGCTGCTGTTGATTGCGCATGGGAAACTAAATCTGACTGGGATACATTCCGTACCCTTGCAGAAACAGTATCTCGCGTAGCAAAAGAGTCTGGCTTCACAGAATACGAAGACATCGTAGCATTGCCTCTTGGTCATGACAGCCCAGGTGAAGTGGCTCAACCAGAAGGTAAGGTTCTTGACTGGAGCAAAGGCGAATGTGAACCAATTCCTGGTAAAACAATGCCTAACCTCGTTCATGTAAAACGTGACTATAGCCAAATCTTTGAAAAATTCATTGCTTTGGGACCTAACATCGAAAATAAAATGGGGGCTCATGGCTTAGCTTGGGATGTATCTGATGAATATCAAACATTGTATGCACAAAATGGTACAATTGATAATCCGGAATTCATTTCTCATGGCCGTCCAAGCATTTACGAATGTAAAGAAGCTTGTAATGCTGTATTGACATTGTCTTCTTGTACAAATGGTAAATTGGCTGTTCGTTCTTGGAAGGCAATGGAAGAAAAAACTGGTCTTTCTGATCTTGAAAAGAACGCAAAAGGTCGTGAACAAGAAAAAATTACCTTTGATGACATGGTTCGCCAACCACGCTTCATCATTAGCTCTGTAACAAGTACTGGTAAAAACGATAAAAACCGTCGTTATTCCCCATTCACAACATCTACAGAAGATAAAGTACCATTCCGTACCGTAACAGGTCGTCAATCCTTCTATTGTGATCATGAAATGATGCGCGATTACGGTGAAGCTATGGCGTTGTACAAACCTGTATTGTCCTACAAACCGGTACAAGGTGACTACAAACAAGAAGGTATTCCAGAAATTACATTGAAATACTTAACACCACATAATAAGTGGTCTACTCATAGTATGTATTTCGATAGCCAACAAATGTTGACATTGTTCCGTGGTGGTCAAACTATTTGGCTCAACGAAGATGATGCAGCAGAAATTGGTGTTAAAGATAACGACTGGGTAGAAGCTTTCAATAAAAATGGTGTAGTTGCAGCTCGTGCAGTTGTATCTCCACGTATTCCTCGTGGCATTTCCTATATGCATCACTCCCAAGATCGTCACATCAACGTTCCTGGTACGCAAGTTAAGAAAGACCGTCGCGGTGGTACACACAACGCACCAACTCATATTCACATGAAACCGACACACATGATTGGCGGTTATGGTCAATTGAGCTATGGCTTTAACTACTATGGCCCAACTGGTAACCAACGTGATATGACAATTGTGGCTCGTAAGTTGAAGGAGGTGGATTGGCTTGAAGATTAAAGCTCAAGTATCCATGGTCCTAAATTTGGACAAGTGTTTAGGCTGTCATACATGCTCTATTACTTGTAAAAATACATGGACGAACCGCGAAGGCGCGGAATATATGTACTTTAATAACGTGGAAACTCGCCCAGGTGTAGGCTATCCACGTAATTGGGAAGACCAAGAAAAATGGAAGGGCGGCTGGACGCTTGATAACTCTGGTAAATTAGCTCTTTCTACAGGTTCTAAAACAAATCGTTTGATGAAATTATTCTTCCATCCTGAACAACCAGAGTTGAAGGATTATTTCGAACCTTGGACTTACGACTATGAAACATTGATTCATGGTGGTCGTAAAAATAACCAACCAGTAGCTCGTCCTCGTTCTCTTGTAACGAAACAAAAAATGGAAGTTACTTGGGGCCCTAACTGGGATGATGATTTGGCTGGTGGTCAACATGCTCGCTCTGATGTGAACTTAACTAAGATGGGTCAAGATATCGTATTTGATTACGAAGAAGTATTCATGCGCTACTTGCCACGTCTTTGTAACCACTGCTTGAACCCTGCGTGCGTAGCTGCATGTCCATCCGGCGCGATTTATAAACGCGATGAAGATGGTGTAGTTCTCGTATCTCAAGATGTATGCCGCGGTTGGAGACATTGTGTTCCATCTTGCCCATACAAAAAAATCTTCTATAACTGGGAAACTAATAAAGCTGAAAAATGCGTATTCTGTTACCCACGTTTGGAAAATGGTTTGCCTCAAATCTGTGCTGAAACTTGTGTAGGTCGTATGCGCTATGTTGGCGTTGTATTCTACGACATGGACAAAGTAGAAGCTATGGCGGCTACAAAAAATGAACAAGATATTTACGAAAATACATTAGATTTGATTTTGGATCCTCATGATCCAGAGGTTATCAAAGCGGCTCGTGCAGAAGGCATCTCCGAAGCATGGATCAAAGCAGCTCAAAAATCTCCTGTATACAAACTTGTAAAAGAATGGGGCGTGGCTTTGCCATTGCATCCTGAGTACCGTACATTGCCAATGGTTTGGTATGTGCCACCACTCAGCCCAATCTTGCAACGTGTAACATCTGATGTATACTTGCCAGATGCACATGAAATGCGCGTACCTGTACAATACCTTGCTAACTTGTTTACAGCAGGTAATACAGAAATCTTAGCTCGTACATTGCAACGTGTTCTCGACATGCGTGAATACATGCGCCGTCGTGAAACAGGTGACGGTCCTATCGAACACAAAGTGGATTTAACAGAAGATCAAATGTACGGTATGTACAAATTGTTGGCATTGTCCAAATACAATGATCGCTTTGTTATTCCTTCTGATGTAAAAGTATCTCGCGAAGGTCGCCTAGAAATGCAACATAATCGCGGTTTTGCTTGCCCTACAGGGGGATGTCAATAATGAAGGATGCTCAGAAAATCGCTCTTATTGCGTCATTTCTTCTACGCTATCCTGATGAACAATGGTATAACGAATTACCTGAATGGAGAGAGGACGCCCAATCTGTTGGGCATCCTCAACTTCGCCAAGGTTTATTAGAATTCTTCGACTATGTAGAGGAATCCAATAAAAAAGAATTTGAAGACCAATATGTTCGTACCTTTGATTTTAGTCAAAATACAACTATGTATTTGTCGACTTATGAATTACAAGGTACTGGGGAACAAGCAGAAGAACTCGTTAAATTTAAAGCTTTCTTCCTAGAAAACGACTATGATTTGCCAAAAGAAATGCCAGACTATATTCCAGCACTTCTTGAATTATGTGCCGTTATCGATGATGAAAAAGCAAAAGAAATTTACGACTATTGTAAGCCAAAATTGGAATACATTAGAGAACGCTTCATTGAGGCTAAATTGCCTTATGCATTCTTGTTTGATATTATCTTGTCTGTTGCAAATGGATTGGAGGACGGTGCACGATGAATCTATTCCTTTGGGGCGCTTTGCCTTACATCGCTTTCACCTTCTTAATCGTAGGTACTTTGGTTCGTTTCTTCTACTTTGAAAGAAACTGGACTACAAAATCGAGTGAATTTTTAGAGAAAAAACAATTGCGCATTGCCAATCCATTGTTCCACTTTGGCTTGCTTTGCGTTATCGGTGGTCACGTAGTAGGTGTGTTAATCCCTAAAACTTGGACTGCTGCAATCGGTATTAATGACCATTTGTACCATGAAGGTGCTTTATACATGGGTGCTGTAGCTGGTATTATCTTTATCGTAGGCTTCTTGCTTTTGATGAAACGTCGTTTTACTGTACCTGCTATGAAAGTTAACACATCTGGCCTTGATAAATGGTTATATTTGTTCTTAACATTAGCCATTTTCAGCGGTATGGCTGGTACATTGCTTAATGCATCTGGTTTCTTTGATTACCGCGTATCTATCGGTCCTTGGTTCCGTAGCTTACTATCCTTTATGCCTGATCCATCCTTGATGGAAGGCGTACCATTCATGTTTAAATTCCATATGTTAGCGTGGATGGTGGTAGCTATTATCTTCCCATTCAGCCGTTTGGTACACTGCTTGAGTGTTCCACTCAACTACTTAACACGTCCGTTCATCGTTTACCGTAAACGAGACGAAAAATAATTAGGATGATGATTGATTTGTATGCCCTTCATGATATGACAAATTAATCTTAGCCCCTTGTAATAGTGAAAGCTGATGCTCACTACTACAAGGGGCTTTTATTTATTAATTTTTGTTAGAGTAGTTTAGATAACATAACATAACACTATTTCTGATTTAATTACCTAGCTTTTACCGAAACACTTTTGAGTTGTTTATATAGTTAAAATGAAAGACTAAATTAGAATTATTCTTATAATGAATGCTACCTATCTAATATAAGTAATCTGCAAATTTCGATTTAAATGATAAAATATGTTAAGTAAAATTGATATTTCAGGAATTATGTTAGAGAGGTTTATGATGAATCAAGTGGAAACGAAACAGTATAAGAGTATTTACCATATCTTTATATGGATCGGTGTATTTTCCTTAATTATGATTGGTTTATTAGAGTGGGGTTACATCGTAGGCGGTCGTGCCTTCGGGAACTATAAAGTCTATACAGGTCTTGTACCTTGGTGTACGTGGATTGTGATGACTTATTTGGCAACTCGTCCTAAATGGTTTACAAGTCGTTATAATTTATGTGAAATGTTCAAGGTTCACCGTGCATTAGGTATTGCATCTGTAGCTGTTATTGCATTCCATTTGTATCTCTATTTCGGTAAAGCTGCTAAATCCGTTCTCGGTTGGTGGGGTGGCTATGTAGCCCTTACTTCCTTCGGTATTGGTACAATCTCTGGCCTTGCATTCTTAACACCAAAACTTAGAAAAGTAACTGCATCTAGCCGTAATATTGGTATTTGGTTGCACCGTTTCAACTTGGTTGCATTAGTAGCTGCAGATATCCATATTCATGGTTTTAATCGCATTTCCAAAATGGTGCCATTCGTACAAGTATTTGATATTATCACGTACGGTCTTGTTATCTACTGCATCTACTTGATGTTTAAAAAGAAATAATAAAATACATACAAATCCTTTCTGTGTTATACAGAAGGGATTTTTTTTCGTTATACTTTTATTATTTATGGAATTAAATAGGGCGTATTATTAGTTAAAGGCATATATAATTGTGAGATTGATATACATTCTCTCTTTACTGACCTAATGAAAATTGCTATTATTTGCATGTTAAATATGATAATGATAATTATAGTCATAAATTTCATTATCTTTTCATTTTTTATTAATCATTATTTATTGTGTGAGGTTTATTATGTTGAAACGTAAAATGACTAGTGCTTTTGCAGTGACAGCTGTGTTAGGTGTGGCTACAGCTTTTGCTGTTAATCCATTTTCTGATGTTCCGTCCGATAGCTGGGCTTACCAAGCTGTAGATCAATTGGCTACAGCTGGTATTATCAATGGTTATCCAGATGGTACTTTCAAAGGCCAAAATAACATTACTCGTTATGAAATGGCCCAAATGATTGCGAAAGGTATGGCTAATCAAGATCGGGCAAATGCGGAACAACAAGCTATGTTAAATCGCTTGGCTGATGAGTTTTCCAATGAATTGAATACACTTGGCGTTCGTGTTGCAAAATTAGAAGATCGTGTAGGCAATGTAAAAGTTACAGGTGATGCTCGTATCAACTACATCGGTAAAGAGGGTATCGATGGTTATGATTACGAAGATAAAATTACAGCCCGTGTACGTTTAGGCCTAGATGCAAAGGTTAATAAAAATACATCTGTAAAAGCTCGTATTACAACAGGCTCTATTGAACTAGGTGATAGTTCTAAAGATGCTCAAGCTAATTGGGATTTAGCATATGTAGAGCATAAATTCGGTAAAAATGTTGTAGTTGATGCTGGTCGTTATACCCAAAAATTTGGTGGTGGCTTGATTTATAGCTCTAACTTTGATGGTGTAGGCGCTACAGCGAAGCTAGGTGATAAAGTTACATTAAATGGTGCATATGGTTATATGACAGCAGGCCGTTTTGCTAAGACTAGTAAAGCTGATAATGGTGATGTAGGTCTTATTAATGCCCATGTAGCTGTTAATGATCGCTTTAGCTTTGGCGGTATGTTTGCTCATGTAGGTACAACAAATGTACGTATGGGTAATGGCAAGAAAAATAACGAATTCGATAATGTATATGGCTTTAATGCTAAATATAATGTTGGTAAATTCGGTATTGATGGCGAGTGGGTAAAAGCATCTGGCTTGAGTGATTCCGATATTTGGAACGTAGGCGTTAAATGGGGCGATTATAAAATTAACAAGAAGAATTCTTGGGATATCCGCTTAGATTACTACGATCAAGCTAAAAATGCCCCAGTATTTAAAACGCAAAAATATGAATCTAATGACTTATTAAAGAAAACACGGTATGAAGGTTATAAAGCATGGCAATTAGGTGCATCTTACGCACCAGAGAAAAACATTGGTATTAATGCATACTATGGCTTCCATGCGAAAACACAAGATGGTAACCGTGTAAATGATTACTACCGTGCAGACCTCAACTTCAAATTCTAGTTCTAATTTTAGGATGGATCTGAATTTAATAACTAATTAGTTTTAAGTTCTAAGTTCTAAGTAGAATGCTATATGGATTGAAATTGTTAGCATGCTACATTAGGCCAACTAGATATATACTGGTAGTTTGTATAAGAAATAGTGAGGTTTATATGGCAGAAGTAGTAAAAAAACAGTTTAAGAGTAAATACCATATTTTAATATGGATTGCGGTTTTATCCCTAATATTTATGGGAATGGTAGAATATGGTTATGTAACAGGAGGTAGATCATTTGGTAACTGGAAGGTTCACTTAGGTCTTATTCCTTATGCTGCATGGCTTGTATTAACATATATTGCAACAAGACCAAAATGGTTTATCAAACGATATAATCCAAAAGAAATGTTTGAAGTTCATCGCATCGTAGGTATCGTTAGTGTTGTTCTTGTATGTGCACATTGGTATGTATACTTCTTGAAAGCATTGAAGTCCTTCTTAGGATTCTGGGGCGGTTATATCTCCCTTGGAGCCATGTTTATTGCTCTTATCTTTGCCGTATTGTACTTAACGCCTTGGATAGGCAATATGGCAAACTCTGTATCTTGTAAAAAAGCAATCTGGATTCATCGTTTGAACCTTATTGCTATCATTGCAGCAAATATTCATGTTCATGGTTTTGGACGTTTGTCTAAAATGGTACCATTCTTGCCTGTATTTGATGTAGTGACGTATGCACTTGTTATTTACTACATCTATTGGATGTTCAAACAAAAATAAATGATGTATACGTACTTTTATTCTTATAAAAGTTGTATAATCATAGAACTAAAAAGAGACCATCTCTACCCTTTATATGTGGAAGAGATGGTCTTTTTTTGTAGTTTACGATACAATAATATTATGAGTATATTCTATTGTTTTGTGTAAGTATATACTGATAAGAAAGAAGGTCACTATGGATTCTTCTTGGAAACGAATTATCTATTTAATCTGTATTATACAGATCGGTGGGGGAATAACAATTATAGGGGTACTATCATTCCTTCCGTTATTCCTTATAGAGTTAGGTCTACATAATCCAGGTGAAGCTGCTATGTGGGCTGGTATTGTATCAGGGGTAACGCCTTGTATGGTAGCGCTTAGTGCACCGTATTGGTCGCGTAAGGCAAATCAACTGGGACCTCGTAAGGTAATGATGTTTATCTTATTTACCTTGATGGTTACAGTTGGGGCCTGTGCTTCACCCAAACCCCAGCACAGTTATTAGTCCTAAGGCTATTGCAAGGTGTTGTAGGCGGTTATGTACCAATCGGTTTGGCTATTATCGTCCTTATAACGCCTGAGGAAAAGGTGCCATGGGCGATGGGGCTGTATCAAGCATCTATGGTGATGGGGCTTGTCTTTGGTCCTCTTATGGGTGGCTTGGCGGCCGATTTATTAGGTTATAGAGCGCCATTCTTTATATTTTCCGGATTGACTGGCATTTGCTTATTAGGTATTTATTTTTTAATGCCTAACTTACAGTTTAAGCATAAGGTGGACGCTCAAGAATCACAGATTTCTTTGATTAAATCATTTTTGATGATACCTCGAGTTCGTCTATTAGTGGCAATGCAGTTTTTATGTAACTTTGGTATTACTGGTATTGGTCCTATCTTACCGCTTTATATCAAACACTATATGGCCGTGAATGATGAATTTGTGGCTACCATTGTAGGGATTATTATCTTTGGGGCTGGTTTGTTTAGTGCCTTAGCATCCATTTCAATCGGTAAGGTAACACAACGATTGACCATGCCTCGTATTATCTTTACTGCTACATGGGCGGTGGGATCTTTATTTATTTTGCAATACTTAATGCCTAGTATATGGGGACTTGGCATATTCCGTGCTATAGCGGGATTTTTTATGGGTTTTATTACACCAATTGCAAATACGCTGATATCCAAGGCCGTCCCTATTGAGCGACGCGGCATTGTCTTTGGTGCCGTATCTAGTGTAGCTATGATGGGCAATGTATTAGGCCCTGTTATAAGTGGTATTATTGCACGTGCCTTTGGATATGGTGCTGTGTTCTGGTCTACGGCGACAATATTCTTTGTGGCGTCCTGGTTTGTATACCGTAATTTAGTTATGTCTCGTGAAAGCAGTTCATAATAGTGAATCTACTTTCAATGAAATATAATAATTGTAGTTGTAGTTGTAGTTGTAGTTGTAGTTGTAGTTGTAGTTGTAGTTGTAGTTGTAGAGAAAAATATTATGTGAGTAGCAAATACCAATGAGAGGGGTTGGTGTATGTTGTGTAGTGGGCTAGTAGATAGAGTAAGGCTACTAATTATAAGAGAGATGAGAGTGTATCGTTATGTTGTTGAAACAATTAGAGTATTTTGTGTGTGTAGTTGATAATAATAGTTTTACTCAAGCTGCGACAGAGCAGTATGTGTCTCAATCTGCTATTTCACAACAAATTAAAGCCCTTGAAATAAGTTTAGGTGTGGAGCTGATGGTACGAGAAAAACGAAGCTTTCACCTAACACCAGCGGGACAGTATTTATATCGATCTGGTAAAAAATTACTAGAACGCTTTCACGATATTAAGGTAGAAACAACCCGCATTGGTACAGATGCACGTGTTAGTTTACGAATTGGCTATTTAAATCGATATAGTGGGATGGCTATGCAGCAAACGGTCATTCGCATGGCTAAACGCTATAAAAACCTAGATATCCGTATGTATAGTGGCAGCCATGAGGAACTATATGGCATGTTAGATGATCGTCGTGTGGATGTAATATTTAATGATCAGTGGCAAATTTTATCTGATGATTATGAAAGTCATTTGATTGATAAGGCGACCACCGTAATTGAGGTGCCACAAGGTTATACAAAGGAAGGTAGCGTTGAAATTAAAACTATTGATGACTTACCACTTATCTTAGTTTGTCGCGGTAAGTATACGCTAGCTGAGGAAGAACATTATCGTAAGGCCATTGGTTATGCTGGTGCCTTTGCATATGCTCGTACATTAGAGGAGGCTCGCTATTTAGTAGCAGGTCAACAAGGACTATTGCTGCTTGATCGTTTTAAATATTTAACCGACTCCATGCCAGGTATTGAGCGCAAGGTATTAACTAACCATGGTAAATCGATGGAGCGCAATTACTACTTTGTATCGCAACAAAATCAAAGTAACACCTATGTAGAAGCCTTTAGAGAAATGTTTAAACAAGTTTTAGCAGAGTTTTAATGTATCAAAGACGGATTATGTAAAATAAATTTAATCGTCATATAACAAATAAACAATTACAATATAAAAGCCGTTAGCATATGCTAACGGCTTTATTGTTTGAATATTGCTTTATTGAGGATTGTTTAATTAAACATATTCCAAGAGCATTGTAACACCATCGATGAATAATTTTATACCATAAATGACGAGTACTGCACCACAGAAGCGATTGATCCAAGCCATATGGGTAATTTTGATTTTTTTAGCTAATAAATGCATGGTGGCAGCCAAGGCTCCAAACCACATTGGGGTCATAGCTAGGAAGCCTCCAAAGAAATAATAAATACCTTCTTCAGGTATATTAGCTTGAAAGGCGCCGAGCATCATAGTTGCATCAAGAACGGCTTGAGGATTCCCCCAGGATACAGCGATAGCGGATAGGATAATTTTACGAATTGGAATATTCGTATTTACATTGCGTATATCTGGTTCAGTTCTGAATATATTAAAGCCCATGTATACAATCAGTAGGCCCCCAAAAAGGAGTACGATAAGCTTTGTAAGAGGCCACATTTCAAGAATGGCGCCGATACCAAAGAAGGCTGCCGTACTGAGGCTCATATCAAATAGTGCCAATATGATAAGGGTCAATATGATACGACGTATAGGCTGTACCAATGCTGTGTTGATGATGAAGAGGTTTTGCATGCCAACAGGGGCAAATGTTGCGAGACCGACAAGAAGTCCTTGTAAGAAGTACATGTTAACCCTCCTAACTATAGTATGATAAAGTACTAATAAGGTGAATAGTAGCACGAAACCCCTCCATTACTGGAGGGGTTATTACTATTCTAACTATATACAATTATATCATATTAAAATAGGTATGTATATTTCTTACCATAAACCAATCATATGTTGTGTAGCTAGGCTGACTGCTGTGATGGCAATCCAGCAACAAGCACCCAATGCAAGGGCAGAACCACCGGATTTTATCAATTTTACGATATTAGTATTAAGACCGATAGCAACCATTGCCATGGTGATAAAGTATTTGGAAATAGTTTTGAATACACTCAAGAATTGAATATCTACATTCGCATAGGATAATGCTGTTGTAATAAGAGAACAAATCACAAAGTATAAAACAAATTTAGGGAAGATTTTAGCGATGCTAACACTGCTACCATCAGCTTGAGCAGCACTTTGTTTTGCTTTATATACTTGGTAACTAGCAAGGCCTAAACAAATCGGAATAATTGCAAGGGTACGTGTTAATTTAACGATTGTTGCATATTCTAGAACTTGTGTACCAGTGCCTTTCATGCTATCCCATACAGCAGCAGTAGCTGTTACAGAGGATGTATCGTTTACAGCGGTACCAGCAAATAGACCAAAGCCCATATTAGAAAGACCAATAGCATCACCAAATGGAGGGAATACAAAAGCTGCTACTACATTGAAGAAGAATACAACGGAGATTGCTTGGGCAATATCTTGATCCTCTGCCTTGATGACTGGTGCAGCTGCAGCGATAGCAGAACCACCACAAATGGAGGAACCTACGCCGATAAGTACGGCTGTATTAGAGTCCATATGAGTAAGGCGATAAATAACATAGGACACGATTAAGGATGTAGCGATGGTTGAAATGATGACAGGTAATGAAATCCAACCTACATGTAAAATCTGTGTAATATTTAAGCCAAAGCCCAATAAAATAACGGCCCATTGTAAAATCTTTTTGGATGTAAATCCAATGCCGGCACCAGTTTTTTCGCGTTTCCAAGATGTGAATATAGAGCCAATAATTATACCTAAGATAATGGCAAAGATTGGACTACCAATAAGGTGAAATTCCAGGCCTAATAGCCAACAAGGAATAGCGAGGACTGCACAGAGCAGAATGCCTGGCAATGTTTTTTGATTGATACCCATAATAAAAACCTCCTTACTGTACATACAGTTCACGTCATATGTGGTATCATGTGGCGTTTTTTCTATGGTTTTAATAGTACCACATTAGGGGAATTAAAATCTACTAGTAATGTAAGAAATATACAGTATATTCATTTTTATAAATATATAAGAATAAAAGGTATAATAAATGAATATTAATTATAAATATTGAATTAATACGATTTTTGTGGATTTCTTATGAAGGATATAGGTTATAATAAATATTTATATGTGATGAAAATCTCTTGTTTTTCATTGAATATATTGTATATAATGAATAGAATCTATTTTATAGATAGAAATGTAAATGAGGTACCTTATGATTGATATTAAACAAATAATTGAAACCAATAAAGAGTATGTGAAAAACCACCCAGAATTACCAAAAGCAGGATTAACAAGCCATCCTACTAAAAAACTAGGTATTGTCACATGTATGGATACGCGTTTAGTCTGCATGCTAGAAGATGCATTAGGTTTTAACCGTGGTGAAATCATCGTTATAAAAACAGCTGGTAATAGTGTAACACAACCTATCGATAACATCGTGCAAAGCTTGCTTGTTGCTACCTATGGTATGGAAATTGAAGATGTATTAGTCATCGGCCATGAGAACTGCGGCATGATTGATTTCTCTGCTACAACATTTATGGAATCCATGAAAGAAAAAGGTATCAGTGAAGATGCGATTCGTATGATCGAACCAGGACTTATTGACTGGATGGATCGTTTCCACATCTCCGAAGACAATGTAATCTATACAGTTAACTTCTTGCGTCACCACCCACTATTCCCAAAAGGAATGGGATTCTATGGAGGGATGATGGATCCTGATACAGGCGAATTCCGTTATATTGAGATTTAGTGATGGCCTCGATGGGGCCCCTTTATATAACTACATTTAGGTAAAAAAGAGTGATGACTAACCTCTACGCTCCAAAGCGAGCTAAGTCGCTAATCGGTTAGTCATCACTCTTTTTATAACTGTACTTATGAACTAGTCCCATCGAGTCTATTCATAAATCAATAAAACGAAATTCACTGTATCAAATAAGTAAGGGCTAAAAAAGTTAGCGTCCTTTTTCCTACTGTACCTATGAATTAGTCCTATTAAATCTGAATGCCATTAACGAGTTAGCGTAACTTCGCTGTATCAAGCGAAAGGAGGAGGATGGCTTAGCCATCCTCCTTTCTCATTTCTCTATAAAGCCAACCTATTATTTTCGCTTTTAAGGTTGTAGGTAGGACTATATGGGACTGTTACATAAGTACAGCCATAAAAATCACAGAACCTAGTAAAGAGCGACTTAGTTTACTATGGAGCGATGAGCTAGGTTCTGTGATTTTTAATCTGGCTCCCACTGATGTATTTGGGCCCCATATAGTCCTATCATAGTTAACCTTAAGCGTAATAATAGGTTGACTATATATTCCGTTTGGCTGTATATTGTAATTAGATTGTAAACTTACTCACATAAATTAGTTAACCTATGCGGCGTTAAGTATCGCTGAGAGGAGACATGTATGAAGCAGTTAGGTATTTCTATAATTGGTACAGATACAGATGTAGGCAAGACGTTTGTGACAGGGCTGTTAGGGGCTATGGCTGTAGATGATGGTTTTGCGGTTGGTATGGTTAAACCAGTGTCATCTAGTGCGGTACCTTTTCCTGAATGCGTAACGATGGATGAGGATAATTATAATGTTGGCCTTGAAAGTAAGGATGCTACGCATTTAATGCGTTGCGCAGGTATTCCGGAATCTCGTCGTCATGAAGTAAATCCATATGCTATCGCTGGTGATTTTTCTCCCCGCCTTGCTGCAGAGCTATCTGGTATAGAAATCGATTATGATGGTGTAGTAGCTCATATATTAGATGTTGTTAATCGCTATGATCTAACCTTTGTAGAAGGTGCTGGCGGTATTACAACACCGCTCTATGGTGATAAAACGTTCACAGATTTGATGAAAGATATTAAATTGCCGGCTATCGTTGTCGCTGATGGACGTCTGGGCTCCATTAACCGTGCCATTTTGACTTGTGAATACGCAAAGATGCATGGTATTGAGGTGAAAGCCATCATCGTAAATGATACAACAGCAGTAGATCCGTTCTTGTTAAAAACAAATGTAGAGGATATGGAGCGGTATACAGGGATTCCTGTAGTGGCTGTTGTACCACCATATCAAGGTCCAGATATTCAAAAGGTTCAACTTGGCTGGGCTCGATCCTTTGTGGATTCTAAGAAAGTATGGAATACCGTGTTAGGTCTATAAAGCTTAACTATTAGTGCTGGAAATTATATGCATCAATTTAGCGTAGTTAGATACAGTAATTTTACTAAAAATATGTATCGTAAAGAGAGTTATAGTTTGTAAAATTTGTACGTATGAGGTGAGGAAATGGCAGAGAAACAGCTTTCACAAGCAGCACAATGGGACCATGAGTTCGTATGGCATCCATTTACACAAATGCAAGATTGGTTAGCACAAGAACCAGTAGTAATTGAACGTGGTGAGGGGGTATACCTCATCGATGAGAACGGTAAAAAGTATTATGACGGCGTATCTTCCTTATGGGTTAACATTCACGGACATAATCATCCTGTATTAAACCAAGCATTGAAGGAACAAGTGGATAAAATTGCTCATAGTACATTGCTCGGTCTTGTAAGCCCACCATCTGCACAGTTGTGTAAAGAATTGGTAGAGCTCGCTCCAGAAGGATTAAATAAAGTATTCCTATCTGATGATGGTAGTACAGCTATTGAAGTTGCCATCAAGATGGCCTACCAATACCGTCAACTTGTAGGACAAACAAAGAAAACTAAGTTCATTGCCCTTAATGCAGGCTATCATGGGGATACATTAGGCACCGTATCTGTAGGTGGTATTCAATTGTTCCACCAAGTATTCCATAATTTATTATTCAAACCTTTGACATTGCCAAGCCCTGGCGTATATCGTGACGTAGCAGATCGAGAAAAGGCCTTTGAAGAGTCTTTGGCTGAACTAGAACGCATCCTCAATGAAGAGGGTGATGAAATCACAGCTCTCGTTATGGAACCATTAGTACAAGCTGCAGCAGGCATGCTCGTAATGCCTCATGGCTATTTGAAACGGGTTCGTGAATTAACGGCGAAACATGATGTATTCCTCATTGTCGATGAGGTAGCCACAGGCTTTGGCCGTACTGGTAAATTCTTTGCCTGTGAACACGAAGGTGTGGCTCCAGATTTCATGACCTTGTCTAAAGGGATTACTGGCGGTTATATGCCTCTCGCTGCCACATTGACTACACAACGTGTATTCGATGCCTTCCTCGGCACATTTGAAGAAAAGAAAACCTTCTACCATGGACACTCCTATACAGGTAATGCCTTGGCTTGTGCCGTTGCATTAGCTTCGTTGAAAGTATTCCGCGATGAAAAGGTTATCGAAGGATTACCTAAGAAAATTGAGGCTTTCACTAATGCATTGAAGCCAATCGAAAACCTGAAACATGTTAAAGAGGTTCGTCAACGTGGCCTCATCGTAGGGATCGAACTTGAAAAAGATGTGGCTACTCATGAGGCGTATCGTCCAAATGATGCGGTAGGGGCTAAGGTGGCTATCCTTGCTCGTGAACAAGGCCTCATCTGTCGTCCAATCGGTGATGTGGTGATCCTTATGCCGCCATTGGCGTCCACTGTGGAACAATTAAGGGATATGGTTCGCATTGTTGGTGAAAGTATCCAACGCGCTACTGAAGAAGAGGGCATCCTCGAAGATTTACGTCCAATCATTCTATAATAATTTACGTCTAAGTATTTTATAAAGACTTAAGGTAAACGTAAAAGCTATATATGTCATGATTCTACGGTTCTAGAGTCGTCGGCATATATAGCTTTTTATATGTTTAGCGTATAATATTTCGTTAAGTCTTTAAACTATAGACTATACATTGTGAAAATTCGATGATATTTTTGCATATCTATGATACTATATACGTATAAAGGAGGTCATCGTATGGACATTTATGTAATTATGCAAGTTATTATTTTATTTGGTGCCATCTTCCTCGGCGTTCGTCTAGGTGGTATGGGCATCGGTTACGCTGGCGGCCTTGGTGTAGTGTTGTTAAGCCTCGGCATGGGGATGTTCCCAGGGCAGATTCCTTGGGATGTAATCCTCATCATCATGTCTGCTATCGCTGCTATTTGTGCTTTACAACTCGCTGGCGGTCTCGATTATTTGGTGCGTATTGCAGAAGGTATTTTGCGTAAAAATCCTAAGCATATCAACTACTTAGCACCAACTGTTACGTATTTTTTAACTATTCTAGCAGGTACTGGTCATACAGCATTTTCTATGATTCCTGTAATTGTAGAGGTGGCAAAAAGTGAAAATATTAAGCCATCTGTACCATTATCCATTGCCGTTGTAGCAAGCCAAATTGGTATTACAGCGAGCCCAGTATCCGCAGCAGTTGTTGCTATGAGTGGTTTCCTTGAACCATATGGGGTTAACTATCCAACATTGCTTGCCATCTGCATTTCTACTACATTCGTAGCGGTTATGATTACGGCATTTATCATGTCTACCTTCGCGAATAATGATTTGTCTTCCGATCCAGTTTACCAAGAACGTCTGGCAGCATGTCATGTGGCTCCACCTCGTGAAAAGAGTGCTGATTTCCACTTGAAACCAGGTGCGAAAACTTCTGTATTGATTTTCTTGATTGGTATTATTTGTATCGTATTCTATGCAACTGCCATCTCCAAGAACATTGGTCTTATTAAACCTGTTATTTTTGGTCGAAATGATGCCATCGTTGGTTTCATGATGGTAATTGCAGCGGCTATTACATTCTTCTGTAAAATTGATACAGCACAACTTGTTAATACAAGCACATTTAAATCCGGTTTATCCGCATGTGTCTGCGTACTAGGCGTAGCATGGTTGGGCGATACTTTTGTAAAAGGTCATATTCCTGAAATTAAAGCTCTTGCATCTAGCTTGGTAACAGCATATCCATTCCTATTAGCTGTAGCATTCTTCTTTGCTAGTACATTGTTGTATAGCCAAGCGGCGACTACACAAGCATTGGTACCAGCTGTAATTCTAGCTCTCGGCATTACGCCAGAGAACCCAGGATCCGTATACATTATTATCGCTTCCTTCGCAGCCGTATCTGCACTCTTCGTATTGCCTACATACCCAACACTTTTGGGGGCTGTACAAATGGACGATACCGGCTCAACACGAATCGGTAAGCTTGTATTTAACCATCCGTTCTTTATCCCTGGCGTACTTGCCATTGCTATTTCAGTAGCACTTGGCTTCGTAGTAGCTCCATTGATGTTGTAATGGTGAAAGCTAATTAAGGCTAATACAAAAGATAATAAAATTACAAAAGGACGTAACTCTTAAAGTTACGTCCTTTTTCTTGCATTTACTTATAGATTTTTACTAGCCTTTATTCTTGCAGTTTTTACAGATCCCCGCAATTTCTAGATGATGTTCTGTCACCGTGAAGCCTGCATCTGTTAGTTCCTGTGGCATTTGCACGACAGGGCAGGTGTGGAGCGGAATCATGGCGCCACATTTAGTACATACTGCATAGTGACGATGCGTATGAGGGGTAATCTCATAATATGCCATATCGCTGCCCATGAGTGTTGTACGGGTAACAATATCTTTTGTTTCTAATAATTCAAGCGTACGGTAGATGGTAGACATCCATGTGGTGCTACCATCGCCTAATCGCTCTGCGATTTCCATAGCAGTAATCGGTTTATCTGTAGTTGTTAATACTGACCAAATGGCTTCGCGCTGTTTGGTCTTTTTTATGCCTTCAGGCCAATTTGTTGTATTCATAACGCTCTTTCGATTCTGTTTTAATACTAAATATGCTACACAAGTATAAGTAGATAATTTATTTTGCACAGGATAGCTGTCTTATTTTGCTAATAGAATAGCTATCTATATATTGATGATTATCTTTGTTTACTTGCTAAATTGCATACGGCGTAGGATGGTTCTGATGTTTTTGATAACTAATACTACGAGTAGTATTGCAACCGATGTAAGAGATACAAAACCACCTGGAGCTACGTTGAGATAATAGGATCCGAATAGGCCGATGACCATGGCTAGCAAACTAAATCCAATAGAACAGAGTAATGTGGTCCTAAATCCTTTTTCTAATTGTAATGCCGATGCTACAGGCAAGGCAATCATAGCACTTAATACGAGAACACCAACGATTTTAATAGAAATGGATACGGCCGCAGCCATTAAGATGGCAAAGATGTAATTGATAAAATCAACCTTAACACCGGCTACACGGGCTGCCTCTTCATCATAAGCGATGTAAAGAAGTGAGTTATATAAGAAATATAAGGTTAAAACAGATAGAATTGTTAGGGCTGCAATACTAATCATATCCGTAGTGTTTACGGTTAAGATACTGCCAAAGAAGAATACATTGGCGTTAGCTTTTAATTTACCTGAACTAATAAGGGTAATAGCGGTACCAATACTTAGGGATAATATAATTGTTAGAATTAAATCGAGATGGTGGGAGAAGTATTTCCGTAAGAATTCTATGAGGGCACCACAGATGGCGGTAAAGATAAATGCTCCTAGAATAGGGTTTGTATTTGTTAATAGACCTAATGTAATACCTGCAAGGGATGCATGGCTCATGGTATCACCAATCATACTAGAACGGCGTAGTACCATAAAGATACCGATACAGGGACATAAGAGGGAAATGCAGATAGCTACAAAGAAGGCGTTTTGCATAAAATCATAACTAAACATGGCGCACCTCCTCAATTATAGTATCATTTGCCTGAGCCTGAGCCTGAGCCTGAGCCTGAGCCTGAG
>URPT01000009.1 GCA_900549845.1 uncultured Veillonella sp.
TCCTCCTATAGCCTTTCCGGGATATAATAACAAACCTTGTTTGATAGCTCCAAAAGTAACAGTATAATCATAGGTCAGTGTGCCTTCCGCTACATGACCAGTAGTAGCATCCAAACCTGCAGGTACATCAATAGCCCACAAATCAAAATTATATTGACTACGCATAGTATCAATAACGTGCAATATGTCTATTGTGGTATCTCGAAGACGTCCAGCTAACCCTGTTCCCATAATGCCTTCTACAACTATAGCTACATTTGACCAATCATTAAAATCATCAAACATATCAATGATACAGCCCATGGCTTCACATCTCTTGAGTTGAACTGCAAAAAGATCGCTACATTTGCTCGTATCACCTACTAGTGCAATTTGTATCGGTACACCTTGCTCTAAAAGATGACGAGCTGCTACAAGGCCATCTGCCCCATTATTACCTGTGCCACAGATAAATAGTACAAAACTATTGATAGAACGTGCATTATCTAAGGAAAACAAGTCATATTGTCCCCACAAAGCATCCACAATACCACGTCCTGCATTTTCCATTAAAATTTCTAAAGAGACACCTAATTGCTTAGGTACTTCTTGATCTATATATCGAGCATCTTCAGTTGTTAATATTTGCATCTTATGCTCCTTCAAGTATAACTGTACTCATTGCATATGCTTTGCAATGACTAATCGATACATGAATATCAGTATAACCTGATGTTTCGTAAATATCTTTGAAAGTATCTTGTAAACGAATTAAGGGAGCCCCTAATTCATCATGACCGATTTCTATATCTTGCCATGAACCATGACGCATTCCCGTACCTAATGCTTTAATGAAAGCCTCTTTAGCGGCATATATACCGGCATAAGACTCGTAACGCCCCTTATTTCGGCTTTCACAATAATCGATTTCATGAGGCGTATATACACGGTCGCGAAATGATTGAGATTTCTCTAAAGCTTGACGGATGCGGTCAATTTCTATAATATCATTCCCTAATTTCATAATAACTCCTACATTACCCTAACATTTATATTATACACTCTTAAAGTAGATAAAAACATAGATAAAATCTAGGCATTTACAGAGAATGGCAATGTGGCTAGACTGTAAATTTCTACCTTACCTTTACGGTTAACCGCCACGTACATCTGACCATTACGATAATCCATATCCTCTACTTCCATTCCTGAAGTATAAGGGCTTATATTCTTTACTACACCTTCATCATCGACGAAAACGAAGGTCGTTAAGGTTGTAAAAATAGTGTTACCATTAGCTGCATAAGCACCATTATTATTTAAATCGGTATGCTCTGCATCAATCTTATACGTTTTTACCTTATTAAAATTTGAATCATAGTAGTTAATAGTACGATGAGAATTTGTTAAAGGCACAATCGACACATATTCATTACGGTCTTTATCAAAGGCAAAATTAAATACCTTTTCTTTCAATTTAATAGGCGCTTCAACAATCATACTATTAGCTTCAATAGGTGTAACAATATATCCATCTACAACAGCATTAGTAGTATAGTAACGATTGTTATTCGGATTATAGGTTAACGTATTCATATGACCTAATAAACGTTTTTGACTATATTCATACTTAGCAGCCACTTGCAACGTTGTAGGATTAATTTCATAAATAATTTGCTTTGTATTATCAGCATTTATACATGCAAGGACAAATACATCTTTTTTTGAGTTATAACAAAAGCCTTGGCACTGATTAACAGAACTATCTAATGGTATCTCCGCCAATCGTGTTAACGGTAAAGGCATTTGGACAGCACTTACAGGTTGTGCAAGCTTTGGTATATCAAAGACATTAGCAATATAATCGATCACACCTTGATCCATATTATCACCTCAATCAAACAAAAATGTATATAATCGTATATTAATTCACAAATATAAATATATAAAAAATAGGCGGTAAGACAAAAGTCTTACCGCCTAAAGTTGGTGCCGGAGGTGGGACTTGAACCCACACGGTGTTACCCGCTTGATTTTGAGTCAAGTGCGTCTGCCATTCCGCCACTCCGGCGTCTCGGAACATTTGTTATTATACAGATATCCCAAAACAATGTCAACACATTTTTTATATTTTATCTAAAATATTTTTAACCGTTTCCATACCGATGTCACATTGTTGCTTCCACGTAAGAGCTACACCTGTTATATAGCCTTTACGAGCATATTCCACATCAGTGGGAACACTTTCAGCACCATAATCTAGCTCGCCTGCCAGCCAATAGTAATCCTGCCCTCTTGAGTTAATACGAGCATCGATAATATTGCTATAAGTTTGTAAACCTTGGCTAACCATTTTAAAATGATCCCAATCACATACGCCACGTAACGGAAAGTTCACATTTAATAGGCCATCAAAATTCCCTTTCACATAAATCTTTTCTATCAATTCATGGATAAAGGGATGCAGTTCATCCCCTCGTTCAGGAGAATATCGTTCCACAGATAATGCTAACCCTGGAATGCCATAAAAACAACTTTCCATAGCAGCAGATACAGTACCAGAATATAGCACATCTGAGCCCAGATTAAAGCCATGGTTAATACCTGAAATCACAAGATCAGGCATATCATCACTTAATAAATAACTTAGTCCAAACTTCATGCAATCAGAAGGAGTTCCCGTTAGAGCATAAAGGCGAGGATTTTCATCCTCGCCATTGTACGCGTCTAATTTTAAAGGAATCTCAGTCGTCAATGCATGGGATTTAGCACTTTGCTCATTTGCAGGTGCTACAACGGTAATTCGATAATATTGACTTAAGTACGATGCAAGACGGCGTAAACCATCTGCTAAAATACCATCATCATTACACATTAAAATATGCATAGTCACTCCTACAGATTCTATTTTTTATTCTTATTCATATTGCCCATACGTGTTAATTTCACGTCATTCAAACCAACAGCTCGCGTATGAACTGTATGAGACCATTCCTTATTATGACGACGGAACCAACCTAAAATATTTACAGGAACCCAAGAGTATACAAAAATTGGATATAACAAATAGTAGAACCAAATTTTAGGTGGAACCTTAATTTTTAACAACACAATAAGTGGGAACAAATATTGACCAATACCGATAATTTGCCATACAGACATCGGCATAATTTGATACAAAATATTTGTATAAATTGGCACATATGCATTGATATATGAAAATACTAAATATATAGTTGTCAACAACAAGAAATAAGGCTGACTAACTTGTAAAATGCCATCTAGGATAACGATATTTCCTTGTTTAATGCCTGCGGCAAATAATTTAGGAATATATCGATCCGCACAGTCAAATTGGCCTTGTGCCCAACGTAAACGTTGTTTACAAGAAGCCATCATAGTCGTAACTTTTTCATCATACACAATGGCATCGTGAGCCCAAGTAGTTTTAAGACCATGTGTTAATAGCTTCATAGAGAATTCCATATCCTCAGTTAAGCTATTACAATCCCAGCCATATTCACGGATGATTGATGTACGTATACACATACCAGTACCACCTAGTGCCGTGGACAAGCCAATACGGTATTTTGCCAAATGCCACATATGATTAACCATCCAAAACATGATGGAAAATGTACCCGCAACCCAAGAGTCTGTTGGGTTTTTAGAGTTCAAATAACCTTGAATTACAGACTCACCTTTTTCAAGATGATCATTCATTTCTAACATAAATTGAGGATGTACTAAATTATCGGCATCAAAGATAAGAAAGGCATCATATTTCCGATCCATTTTTTCCACACGATCAAACATCCATCCCATGGCATAGCCTTTGCCTACTTCTTCTTTATTGAATCGTTCATGTACATTGGCACCTGCAGCACTTGCTACCTCAGCAGTCTTATCTGTACAGTTATCGGCAACAACAAAGATATCGTACAACTCATCAGGGTAGTCCAAACTACGTAAGTTTTTTACTAACTCACCAACTACGGCTTCCTCATTATGAGCACACACAACGATAGCAAAGGAATTTTTAGGGGTATAGTTTTTATGTACTCGAGACCGCCACATACCAATTACGGCGAGCACAAAATAATAAACCGTATAAATTACGATTATTACCTGCATAGGGATCAATATCAGATCCAGTAGGTAATTCATACTATTATCCTCCACACACTTATTTACGCACTATATTTAACGCCCCATTAACAAGGCCAAATACTACATAACCAGCAAAGATCATCACTGCCCATGTATGCCAATCATATACGAGACAAGCTATGACAAAAATAGCAGTTAGTACAATGGAAAGTTTATTAATATAGATTGCAGTTTTACCTTTGAAGTCTGGGTATTTTACTTCACTAACCATTAAGAAGCCTACACCAATCATGCAAACCACTAATACAAATTGAGGAACCTCTACACCACACAATACGTAGGTAGCCGCCAAACAACCTGCAGCTGGAATTGGCAACCCTTCAAAGTAACCATGAACTTCTTCAGTTTTAATGTTAAAGCGAGCAAGACGGAATGCGCCTAATACAGCAAATACTAATAATGGTACATAGGCAATCCATCCCAAACCATAAAGCTCTTTCATATATAACATATAAGCTGGTGCTACACCAAAGCCTACAACATCTGACAAAGAATCTAATTCACGACCCATAGGTCCTGCCACACCTAAAGCTCTCGCTACACGACCATCTAAACCATCAGCAACTAAGGATAATAGTACGCAAATAGCAGCAAAGAAGGTATTTCCTGTGGCAGAGAATGTGATACCTAGCACACCAAAAGCTAAATTAGCACTAGTAAATAAATTTGGAATAATAGATTTATTCATGACGCAACCTCCCGATAACAGTGTCTCCACCTGTAATATGTTGACCTTTTTCCACGAACAACTCTACATCCTTATCCATGTAGATTTCAGTACAAGAACCGAATTTAATCATCCCGTACAATTGGCCGCGTTCAAGCACGCTATCAAGGTCTGTCCAAGATACGATACGACGCGCTAAAAGGCCTGCAATTTGTGTTACCAATACGGAAGTACGATCATTTTCAATACAAATAGTATGACGTTCATTTTCAAAACCTACACTATCTTTAAAAGCAGGCAAGAAACTGCCCATTGTGTAGTGACGGTACGTAATTTTACCATCAATAGGCGCACGATTAGCATGTACGTCAAAAACAGATAGGAAAATAGTTACTTTTTTACACTCTTTATGTAAGTAAATATCTTCGTATACATCAGAAATATCCATAATTTTACCATCCGCTGGAGATAAAATTAAATCTGGATCTTGAGGGATTACACGTTTAGGATTTCTAAAGAAATTAACGAAAAATAATGCCAGAATAAATGAAATAATCGCAATTACATAATGTCCTAAAAATCCTAATACCACCGCAATAATGAGCATAGCCCCTATCAGTGGGAACCCTTCCTTAATTATTGGTCCTGTAGGCACGATTCAACACTCCTCTATTTATTTCTAATAACGGTCCACATAAACTTCGGAATAGCCAACATGCGGCCAATCCGTTGAGGTTCTAAATATAATCGATACAACCATTCGAGACGATTGCGTTGCATCCATTCTGGGGCCCGAGGAATATTACCTGCCAAGACATCAAAGGAACCACCTATGCCGATAGCAACAACGCCATCTAGGCGACTCAATTTTTCTGAAATCCATTGTTCTTGCTTTGGTACGCCTAAGGCAACAAAGACTAATTTTGCCTTAGACTCACTAATAGCCTTAACGATTTCTTGTTCCTCTGTGCTATCGAAGAATCCATCATGAATCCCTGCTATATTTAACGGTCCAACTTGGGCAGATAAATTATCAATTGCTCGTTGAGCAACACCAGGTGCTGCCCCTAAGCAGTATACAGGAATTTGCCGTTCAGCCGCAACTTTAAATAATCGTTTAGTTACGTCTACACCAGTTACGCGTTCAGGAACATGTTCACCTTTACGCTCTGCAGCCCACAAAATGCCAGCCCCATCAGGAACGACGAGACTAGCATTATTCAATATGGTGTGCAATGTAGGATTTTCATTTGCCAACATAACCATTTCTGCATTAGCCGTGGCTACTAAATGTAGTCCCGGCTCTTCAGTTAATTGTAAAATACGTTGGACAGCCTCATCCATTGTTACACAATCGATAGGCACAGATAAAACAGAAATACGTTTATTCAATGTAATACTCCATTATCAACCACTATAATTTGGTGCTTCAACGGTAATGCTTACATCATGCGGATGACTTTCTTTTAAACCAGCCGCTGTAATTTGAATGAATTGAGTATTCTCAATCATTTCTTGGATGTTATGACATCCGCAATACCCCATACTTGCACGCAAACCACCAACCATTTGGAAAATTGTATCAGCCAACATACCTTTATAAGGCACGCGACCTTCAATACCTTCAGGAACTAATTTCTTAGCTTCTGTTTGGAAATAACGATCTTTACTACCAAGCTTCATAGCCCCTAAGCTACCCATGCCGCGGTACACTTTATAGGAACGACCTTGGTAAATCACTTGTTCCCCTGGGCTTTCATCAGTACCAGCTAAAATATTGCCCATCATGACTACATTAGCACCAGCAGCAATAGCCTTAGCAATATCGCCAGAATATTTAATGCCCCCATCAGCGATGATAGGAATTCCATAGCGACGCCCCACTTGAGCAGACTCATATACTGCAGTGATTTGAGGTACCCCAATACCAGCAATAACGCGAGTTGTACAAATAGAGCCAGGTCCAATACCAACCTTAACAGCATCAGCACCTGCTTCAATGAGAGCCTCAGTACCTGCTGCAGTAGCCACATTACCAGCAATAACTGGAATGTGAGGATAGGCTTGTTTAATGTCCTTCAATGTACGTAGTACACCTGCAGAATGCCCATGTGCTGTATCTACAATGATTACATCAGCCTTTGCAGATACAAGTGCATCAAGACGATCATATAAATCTTTAGACACACCAACAGCAGCACCAACTAATAGGCGGCCACTACTATCTTTAGCTGAATTTGGATATTTTGTCGCTTTTTCAATATCTTTTATAGTAATTAATCCTTTTAAGTTTCCATCACCATCTACGAGAGGTAATTTTTCAATGCGATGTTCACTTAAAATTGCTTTCGCCTCTTCAAGAGAGGTACCTTCTGGTGCAGTAACAAGGGAATCCTTTGTCATGCAGTCTCCGATTTGTCGAGTTAAATCAGTTTCAAAACGCATATCGCGATTTGTAATGATCCCTACTAGTTTACCATGTTCTGTGATAGGTACACCAGAAATTTTATATTTTTCCATAATTTCTGCTGCATCAGATAGTAAATTTTGAGGGCTTAAGAAAATAGGATCGACGATAACACCATGTTCAGAGCGTTTTACCTTATCAACTTCATGGGCTTGTTCTTCAATAGACATATTTTTATGGATAACACCAAGGCCACCTTCACGAGCCATAGCAATAGCCATACGGGATTCAGTAACTGTATCCATCCCAGAACTAATCATAGGGATATTCAATGTAATGTCACGAGTTAATTGAGTTTTTAACTCTACTTGATGTGGTAGCACATCAGAAGCCGCTGGTACTAATAAAACATCGTCAAAAGTTAGTCCACGCATACCGAATTTATCGTCTCTCATATTTAATTCCTTTCCGTATAATAAAACAAAACTACGACCCGCCTAGTCCATCTGGACTAGGCGGTCAGTCGTAGCTTAGCGTTCAGACCGCAAAATGCCGCCTTCCATATAATCATCTTTTTTCATATCTACGAAGATAATCTTTACTGCGTCAGCAGGTACATTAACGATATCAACCGCAGCTTTAGTGATAGCTTCACCTAATTGTTTTTTTTGTTCTTTTGTGCGCCCTTCAACGAGCTCTACATGAATAAGTGGCATATTGACCTCCATAGATGAAAAATGAAATAAATTTGTTTGTTCTATTATACGGTATGAGGAACAGATACACAAGGGAAAAACCCAGATAAAATCTAATATTATCGCTACTTATGTACTTATTATTCCTACCTCTTAATTATACAATATTCTAAGAAATTTTTCACCAAATCTTTTTTCTAATTCTTCTTTCATTACAGATTCAAGTTTTTCCATTCCATATTGACTTCCAAACTCTAGTACATCCTTGCGAGCCTGTACCAATATTTCAATATCTTTAATGATATTAGCCACCCGCAAATCAGGTAATCCTGATTGAGCTAATCCAAATAATTGACCAGATCCGCGAAGCAATAAATCTTGCTCTGCAAGCTCAAATCCATCCTGGATTTGTTCCATCAACTTTAAACGCTCTTGACTTACATCATTTTTAGAATCACTAACAAGAATACAATAGGACTGATGAGCGCCACGACCTACACGGCCCCGCAGCTGATGTAGCTGAGATAGACCAAATCGCTCTGCCCCTTCAACGCACATAATGGTCGCATTTGGCACATTAACACCAACCTCGATAACGGTAGTAGAAACGAGCAATGAAATCTCACCCTTATGAAAGGCATTCATCACTTCATCCTTTTCACTTGGTTTCATGCGCCCGTGTACAAGACCAACTTCATAGGCCTTGTAAAAGTACTCTTTTAACTCCAGATATAATTCCTCAGCAGCTTGTAAATCTAACTTTTCAGATTCTTCAACAAGTGGGCATACTACATAAACTTGACGACCTTCTGCCATCTCCTTGCCAAAGAATGTTCTTAATCGTTCCTTATACGAACTATCTACAGCATAGGTTTTGACAGGTTTACGTCCCGGTGGCATTTCTTTGATTAAGGATACTGCTAAATCACCATACACAGATAATGTCATAGTCCGAGGAATTGGGGTAGCTGTCATAATAAGAACATGAGGATATGTCCCTTTTTGTTGCAATCTAGCCCGTTGCTCTACTCCAAAGCGATGTTGTTCATCGATAATAACGAGTCCTAAGTTGTGGAAGTTAACACCTTCTTGAATAAGAGCATGGGTACCAATAATCATATGAATGGATCCATCAGCTAATCCCTCATAGATACGTTCTTTTTCTTTTTTTGTAGTAGATCCCGTTAATAGCTCTATGGTAATCCCCAAATTACCACACACTTCTGTTATACCTTCGTAATGTTGTGTCGCCAAAATCTCCGTTGGAGCCATTAACGCCCCTTGGTACCCATTTTCAATGGCTTTCAACAAACTCAAGGTAGCTACAACCGTTTTACCGGAACCTACATCACCTTGCAATAATCGTTGCATAGGCCGTTCATCTTCCATATCGATACGAATGTCCTCTAATGCACGCTGTTGATCACCTGTTAAGGAGAACGGTAAATTTTCTATACACTGAGCCATTAAGTCTCCATTGAGACCCATCTTAGGACCTTTATGACATTGTTCTTTATTTCGTAACAATGCCAATCCAGATTGCATGACAAATAACTCCTCATAAGCTAGTTGATGACGCGCCTCTTCATATCGCTCTGAAGACTCTGGAAAATGCATCATTTTAAATGCATCATAACGTGTCATATATTGATGTGCTTCACGAACTTCAGCAGGCAAAATCTCTGGCAACTCATGATTAGCTGCAAACCAATTACGTACCGATGAGCGCACCACAAACTGAGATACCCCATCTGCAAGAGCATAAATGGGAACGATACCTCGGTCAGGCTCTCCACCGTCTCCCAAATTTTCTATTTGGGGCGTATTCATTTGCATAGAGCCATATTGGAACTCTGCTTTACCATATGCATATAGACGCTGCCCTTTTTTATAAAAGTTCTTCTTATACCCTTGGTTAAATAGCACAATCTTTAAAGGACCTGTACCATCTGCAATGACAACTTCTAAAATAGATAATCTAGGGCGAGGACGTTTCTCTTGAACCGCTATAACATTACCTACCACGCCACCAGTCATGCCCGATTTTAAATCACCAATTCTATAAATCGTACGGCGGTCTTCATAGGTTCTTGGGAAATATGTTAACAAGGATGTTATATTGGTAATTCCCAACTTATGTAATTGTTTCTCTCGACCAGGACCTATCCCCTTTATGGTCGTCAACCGTTCATCCATAGAAACTCCTTTAAATATACGATAAACACATGAGATATATCCAATTTCTGTATATCCTTGTGCTAAACCCCACTCATATCATAGAATATGATATATAGTATACCTTATATTGTAGTATATTTCATAAAAAGAGCAATATGTACGATAAAAACACTTGCTTTACGCTACTCTTTATGATAATATACTTTTGTTATGTTATAGATTAAGCTTGGAGGTGGAAACTATGGCAAACCTTTGCGAAGTATGTGGCAAATCCACATCTAGCGGTATGAACGTGAGTCACTCTCACATTCGCACAAGAAAAACTTGGAAACCGAACATTCAAAGAGTACGGGCGGTTGTAGACGGTGCTACTAAAAAAGTAAACGTATGCACTCGCTGCCTTCGTTCTAATAAAATTACACGCGCGTAAAATAAAAAGTACATGTACTCTTTGGGGTTCTAGAGCCCCAAAAAAAGCAGTTAGTTCATTTGAACTAACTGCTTTTTTTGTTATCTATGTACCTATTACTAAAAGTTACAAGGTAATATTTGGAATGTAATACTGTTTAAATAGCTTAATAGCATATTGATCTGTTAAGCCTGCTACATAATCCACCACATCACGGGTAGAATAAAACTCTCTTGTACTTTCACATCCCTCCATATCGTCAGGATGTTCCATAAAGTGAGTAAATAAGTTTTTCACCACATGAGATGCTTTATTTCGATCAGGAATTAAAGCCGGCGCCAAGTAAACGTTTTTAAACATAAATTGACGGAATAGATTCATGGTCATCTCTATATCACTAGACATAGAAATAACAGGTTTATCTAAAGACTCTCGCACCATATCTTCAACCATAGCGGTAATCATACTAGAAGGAGTCATTCCAAAATGCTCGCGCACTTCAAAGGGCAACTCCTCAGCCGTCAACATACCAGCGCGCTGTGCATCATCAAAATCATGACACAAATAGGCAATGCGGTCTACGATACGAATAATTTGACCTTCCAAAGTGACAGGGATATGTGCCCCTGTATGACCTACGATGCCATCACGTACAGCAGTGGTTAAATTAAGACCTTGATGGTCGCCATGCTTTTCTAAAACCTCAACCATACGCAAGCTTTGTTCATTATGGTTGAAATGGCCTACCATATCACGTAACGCATATTCTCCGACGTGACCAAATGGTGTATGTCCCACATCATGCCCCATGGCAATAGCTTCTACCAAGTCTTCATTGAGTCGCAATGCACGAGCTACTGTACGACCAATCTGCCCCACCTCAAGGGTGTGAGTCATGCGCGTACGATAATGGTCACCTGGCGCAATATAAACTTGTGTCTTATGCTTTAACCGTCTAAAACATTTACTGTGAATAATGCGGTCCCGATCACGTTGAAAGGCAGTTCTAAGTGGATCGGGTGCTTCCTCTAAATCACGGATGGCATCACGGCTTTTAGCTGCATAGGGAGAGAGGAGTAAAACCTCCCTCTCCTCTATTTGTTCCCGTATATTCATTTACCCTCCGATGCACGGTTTTTATCGATCAATTGCATAACTAGAGATGCTGTTTCTTCGATAGATTTATTAGAAACATCTAGCACTTGGCAATGTAAACGACGCATAATAGCTTTTGCATATTCTAATTCAGATTGAATACGCTCAATAGATGCGTAGTTTGCTTCGTCTTCAAGACCGATAGCACGCAAACGTTCACTACGAATATTATTTAATTTGAATGGATCAATAATAAGGCCCACGATTTTTTTTGCTGGAATTTTAAATAATTCCTCTGGTAATGGTACCTCAGGTACTAATGGCAAATTGGCAGCTTTAATCTTTTTGTAGGCCAAGAACATAGACAATGGTGTCTTACTTGTTCTAGATACACCAATAATAACTACATCGGCCTTTTCAAAGCCAGATGGATTTTTACCATCGTCATATTTTACGGCAAATTCAATGGCTTCTACCTTTTTGAAGTATTCTTGGTCAAGCTTATGAACCATACCAGCTGTCATACGAGGCTTTGTGGATGCAACAGTACCTACAGCATCGAGAACTGGGCCCATAATATCTACAGCAGGAATATTGTATTCCGCCACTTTTTCATGAAGATATTTGCGCAAAGACTCAGATACAATGGTATGACAAATAACATGATTCCCACGTTTTGCATCTGCTATAATTTCATCAATTTGGCTTTCACTATCAATATAAGGAATACGAACAATTTCAATTTGTTCCTTATCATATTGACTCGCCGTAGCTCTTGCTACAGCCTCTGCGGTCTCCCCAAGGGAGTCCGATATTGCATAAATAATTTTTTCTGCCATTCTATCAACCTCAATGTATGCTACATTCTAAAAATACTTTCGCTACCGTCGTTTTAGATACACGGCCTACAACCTTTAGACGTTTCTTGTTTTCCACATCCTCACGAACGACGACAGGTAAACAATCCACTTCATAATCTATCATCTTCTGTGCAGCCTCTACTAATGTATCTGTAGGCTCCACAGTTATTACCTTACTAACAGGGGTCATAATCATAGATATAGGCATGGTGTGCGAATCTGTTTGCCCCATAGAGGCACGCAATAAATCCTTACGAGACACTACACCTACAAGATAAGATTCATCACATACTATAATTGTACCTACATCCTCAGTGAATATGGTAACAATCGTATCATACAAACTTGTATCCCCATTGACTACGACTGCTTGGGATAATACATCACTTACCAGAAATGATTTTAATCGCTCCGCCGTTTGTGTTTCTTTTGAAAGACCCACATAGTAATACCCTACATTTGGACGTGCATCGAGAACACCTAACATAGTTAAAACAGATAAATCTGAACGCAACGCA
Source organism: uncultured Veillonella sp. (assembly GCA_900549845.1). Taxonomy (GTDB): domain Bacteria; phylum Bacillota; class Negativicutes; order Veillonellales; family Veillonellaceae; genus Veillonella. Next base: position 12,979 of record URPT01000009.1, read on the forward strand.
GATCGCGTAACCTCTAAATGCTCAGCAATAGCACTACCTGTTACAGGGCCTTCTTCACGAACAATTTGAGCAATTTGTTCTTGTCGTTTCGACAGTTTCACACGGTAACCCCCTTTCATCTCTGTTTGTATTATATCCTAAGTTACCATTCAGAAAAAGAGGAGACCAACGGGCCTCCTCTTTCAATACCACTATATGATTACCAAGTTAAGTCATCAGTTTCTTGACGACCACGACCAGTCATAGCATCGAGCATAATTCTTTGTTCGATTTGAGCCACCATTTTCTTAGTGCTCACAACAGCATCTGGGTTAACAGAAATGGAGTCGATACCGCTCTTCACGAGGAATTCGCAAAGTTCAGGATACACACTTGGCGCTTGGCCACAGATGGATACAGTTTTACCATCTTTGTGAGCCACTTCGATGAGATGGCGAATCGCTCTACGAACTGCTAGATTTCGTTCATCATAGATATGTTGAACTGTTTCATTATCACGGTCACAACCGAGAACGAGCATAGTCAAGTCGTTAGAACCGATGGAATAACCATCTACATATTTATTGAATTGATCAGCTAAGATAATATTTGCTGGAATTTCAGCCATGAGCCAGATTTTGAAATCTTTACCACGCACAAGGCCTTCTTGAGCCATCAAATTAGTTACTAATTCAGCTTCCTCTACAGTACGGCAGAATGGAATCATAACTTGTAAGTTTTTGAAACCAAATTCGTTACGTACTTTTTTAATTGCTTCTAATTCTAATTTGAAAGCAGGTGTATATTTTGGATCATAGTAACGGGCTGCACCACGCCAGCCAAGTAATGCACTGGATTCATGTGGTTCATATTTATCGCCACCATTAAGGTCGCGGTATTCACTAGATTTAAAGTCGCTCAAACGAACTACTACTTGGCGAGGAGCTAATGCTTGACACACTTTACGCATACCTTCTGCCAATGTATTAACTGCAAAGTCACTGCGACCAGTTTCGATAAGGTGTAATGGATGTTCGTGAATGAAAGTAGTCCAAATGAACTCTTCACGCATTAGACCAATACCATCACATGGTAATACACCATGTTTTTCAGCTAAATCAGGATTGCCTAAATTCATGTAAATCTTAGTGCCTGTTACAGGAACATATTCAGTAGTAACACCTGCAGTAGTTTGTGCTTCTGGCTTTTTAACGATATCTTCCAATACGCCATCGTATACGATACCATTTGTAGCATCCACAGTAATCATTTGACCATCTTTAATAGATGTTGTCGCTTCATGACTACGGCTCTTAGTACCTACGATACAAGGAATACCAAGCTCACGGCTAACGATAGACGCATGACAAGTCATACCACCAGCATCTGTAACGATTGCTTTTGCTTTTTTCATCGCTGGTACCCAGTCAGGAGCAGTCATAGCAGTGACAAGGATTTCGCCTTCTTTGAATTCATCAATGTCCTCAGGATTGATGATAACATGAGCTTTACCTGCTGCATTACCAGGGGATGCTGGTAAACCTTTTACGATAATATCGCGATTACCTGCATCTAATGTGCTAGGTTTTTCAGTTGTTTTTGGCTTTTCTTTACGGGACCATACTGTTTCTGGACGCGCTTGTAAAATCCAAATCTTATCATTGCGTTCGTCTACGCCCCATTCCATATCCATGTAGCAACCATAATGTTTTTCGATTGCTTTAGCATATTCAGCAAGTTCCAATACTTGAGCATCTGTAATAACTTGTTGTTTAGCTTCATCTGCTGGAACAACTTCTTCAACACAGTCGCCGTCAGCTTTACGAACTAAGCGGATATTTTTGTCATTAATCATGCGGTCTGTAATTTCCATTTTGGCTTTATCTACATGGAAATTATCTGGTGTAACTGTACCTTGTACAACGTACTCACCAAGACCCCAAGAACCTTCGATAAGGATATTGTTATCGTTGCCTGTTACAAGATCAACAGTGAACATTACGCCAGCGGCTTTAGAGAATACCATCATTTGAACGGCAGCACTCAATGCTACTGTCATATGATCGAAACCTTGTTTTACACGGTAGTATGTTGCACGGTCTGTGAAAGTAGATGCATAGCATTCTTTTACTTTCTCGATGATAACGTCAGCACCACGTACATTTAAATATGTATCTTGTTGGCCTGCAAAGCTTGCGTCTGGCAAGTCTTCTGCTGTTGCACTAGAACGAACTGCTACGAATGGATTTTCTTCGTTTACTTTTTTACCAAGTTCTTCGTAAGCATGACGGATAGCATCTGCCAATTCTTTTGGCATTTCTTCTTCGCAAATCATACGGCGAATCTTAGCACACACTTCACGCAATAATGCAGAATTTTCTACATCATCTAACGCATCAAGTTCAGCGCGGATTTTATCTTCCAAACCTGTTGCTTTCATAAACTCACGATAACCATGAGCAGTTGTGGCAAAACCGTAAGGTACAGGTACATTAGTGGAGGATGTCAATTCCCCTAAGGAAGAAGACTTACCACCAACTAAATTAACATCTTCACGTTGTAATTCATCAAACCAAAGTACGTATGCTGTTTCGCGATTCATGTGAGAACCTCCTAGTCAATTAGTGCAACACATTAAACCTTTTACACATAAATAGTATACCTTAATTTGTAATCTGTCAATTTATATGAGGATTATTATGCAAATAAATCTCCTTATATATATCTAAAAAGTTTTTCAGCACTCGTCCTGTTAACCCCCATATGGTGTATTGTTCATAGGGATAGAAATAGACCGAGTAGTTCTGTCTAATTTTCCAGTCAATGTTATAGCCTTCTAGTAAATGGAATGGAAAGTCCTTTAATGGTCTTGTAGCGATGTCTAGATGACCTACAGTAGGTTCCATATTTAGCAGATATTGCAAAGGTACGGTAAACACTTCTCCTACTTCATCAGGATTTGGTTTTAAATCACTTGTATGTAGGCGTACGGCTACGGAATGTAGTTTTACCCCAATAGCAGATACTAAACAGTCTAAATTACCAAGTAGTTCAATTTGATCTAAATCAATACCCAATTCCTCAGAGCATTCGCGCATGGCAGCATGGGCACTGCTTTTATCATTAGATTCACAGTGGCCACCAGGAAAGCTAATTTCACCAGGCTGACGGCGTAGCTTATTACTGCGCACAGTAAAGACTATGTGATCTTCCCCATCGATTTCTAGTAATGGTACTGCTACGGCCGCAGTTATAACATCAATATCGGTAAGAACAGTATATTCTCGTTGTTCTAGGAAATTAGATAGTTTCTTGTCCATATATGGTCCTCTTACTTTATAGTAAATTTTATACGATATCTGTATAAAAGTTTTATGTATCAAATTTGTATTTTATATTTATCTTTTATATTCATTATACATTAACTTGTAAGTCAATTTTTGGGGTTACTATTAGTAGATACAATAGCGATACAATAGAGAAAAAATCTTAATAATAAAATAGACAGAAAAAAACTGTGATGAGATTTCTATCTCATCACAGTTTTATATTAGTTAAATTTAATTTTTACAAATTTACGTTTACCTACTTGAACGATCATGCCCTCTTCAAGGGTAAGATTTTCTTCTGTATATTTTTCACCATTTACTTTAAAAGCACCTGCTTTAATAGAGCGACGTGCTTCACCATTGGACGCAGTCAAACCAGCATCTGTACAGAATTGTGGCACAAAGATTGGTTCAGTTGGCGCATCCATAGCGTATTCAGGAATATCTGTAGGCAACGCACGTTGTTGGAATACCCGTTTGAATTCTTCTTCTGCTTCTAGAGCAGCATCTTCACCATGGTACAAACGAACGATGGTACGAGCTAATTGCATTTTAGCATCACGTGGATGTAATTCACCACTTTCAAGACGTTTTTCCATGTCTTCTTGTTCTTCAATTGGCATATCTGTAACGAGCATGAAGTAGCGCATCATCAATTCGTCTGGAATAGACATTGCTTTACCGTACATTTCTTTTGGCTCCTCATCGATACCGATGTAGTTACCTAAAGACTTACTCATTTTTTGAACCCCATCAAGACCTTCAAGCAATGGCATTGTAATAACTACTTGAGGTTCTTGACCTTCTAATTCTTGTAAATGGCGACCCATTAACAAGTTAAAAGTTTGGTCTGTACCACCAAATTCTACATCAGCATGTAAAGCAACGGAATCATGACCTTGCATCAATGGATACATAAATTCATGAACACCGATAGCACGACCTTCTTTGAAACGTTTATTGAAATCATCACGTTCCATCATACGTGCTACAGTGTAAGAACTTGCCAAGCGAAGTACATCAGCAAAGTTCATGGATTCAAGCCATTCACTGTTGTCACGAACAATAGTTTTTTCAGGATCCAATACTTTGAAGATTTGTGTTTTATAAGTTTCAGCATTTTTCAATACTTCTTCTTTTGTAAGTGGTGGACGAGTTACACTTTTACCAGTAGGATCACCAATACGAGCAGTGAAACCACCGATAACGATCACTACTTGATGACCAAATTCTTGGAACAAACGTAGTTTACGAAGTGGTACTGTATGACCTAAATGAATATCTGGCGCTGTTGGGTCCAAACCTAATTTTACAACTAAAGGTTTATTTTCCTTAATAGATTTTTCTATTTTCTTTACAAGATCTTGTTCATTAATTAAATCTGCTACGCCGTGTTTAATTTGGCGCACTTGTTCTTGAGCACTAACCATGATAATCCTCCTCGAAATACTATTGTTTTAGTATACCATTATCTAAAAACTTTCACAATTATATATATAGTATTGGTTTTAAGCCATTTATGATATAATATTTATAACTGCGTAATAGAATTTACGTTATATTTACTAACAAAAGAAAAAAGAGGTGACTCTATGAGTAATAACTCAAATGCGAGAAGCAGCCGCCGTTCTAATGGTAGCGGCTCTACACCGAAGAAAACAAGTCCGAAGCGTCTATTTTGGATTTGTGCCCTTCTCCTTATACTCATCGTAGCCGGAGGTGGCTGTGGTTTCATCAGTGCTACACTGTCTAACCTACCAGATGTATCCAATGTACGTCCTTCCGCATCGTCTCAAATTTACGATGTCCATGGTAATCTCATCACAACGGTTCATTCCACAGAGAATAGATTACCAGTACCTTTAAAAGATGTACCAAAGGATTTACAAAATGCCTTTGTTGCTACTGAGGATTCTCGCTTCTATTCCCATCACGGTATCGACCCTGTTGGTATCTTGCGCGCTGTATGGGTTAACCTTGTTCATAGTGGCGTATCTGAAGGTGGTTCTACTATCACCCAACAGTTAGCACGTAATGCATTCTTATCTCAAGACAGAACATTTAAACGTAAAATTTCTGAAGCATTGCTAGCACTTAAAATTGAACAACATTACACTAAGGATGAAATCCTTGAAATGTACATGAACCAAATTTACTTTGGCCAAGGTGCATACGGTGTACAATCTGCAGCTCATGTATACTTTGGTAAGGATGCTAGCCAATTAACGCTAGCCCAAGCAGCACTTATTGCAGGCTTACCACAAAGTCCTAACTACTACTCTCCATTCAATGATTTGGAAGCTAGTAAAAAACGTCAAGCTGTTGTATTAGGCCAAATGGTTAAATACGGTTACATTACACAAGAGCAAGCTGATGAAGCACGTCAAGCAGATTTAGGCTTAGTGGCAAAACAAGAACAAACGCATGAAAAATCTAATGCATCTTACTTCATTAACTATGTTATTGCACAAGTTTCTGAAAAATATGGCGACGATGCAATCTATAAAGATGGTTTAAAAATCTATACAACTCTTGATATGGATGCACAAAATGCAGCTGTAGCAGCAATGCAAAACTTGCCTAATTACTACACTGATAGCAATGGTTTACATCAACCACAAGGTGCTATCGTAGCTATGAACCCTCATAATGGTTACATTATGGCTATGGTTGGTGGCCGTGGTGATGATGCATTTAACCGTGCTACACAAGCAGAACGTCAACCAGGTTCCGCTATGAAACCATTTGTATATTTAGCAGCTATTCAATCTGGTAAAACTCCTGGTTCTATCGTAGATGATAGCCCTGTTACATTTGGTAACTGGAGCCCTAAAAACTATGAAAATGACTTCGTAGGTAATATTACATATCGCTATGCATTACAACATTCTCGTAACGTAGCTGCCGTAAAAGTTGCTGATGAAGTAGGCATGTCTAAGATTATTAAACTTGCCAAAGAAATGGGTATCACTACCCTTACAGATCAAGATAATAACTTGTCTACTGCACTTGGTGGTTTAACTCATGGTGTAACACCTCTTGAAATGGTTCAAGCTTATGGTGTACTCGCTAATGGTGGTATCAAGGTTCAACCTACGGCAATCGTTAAAATTGTAGACCGCAATGGTCAAGTTGTGGAAGAAAACTCTATTCAAGAAAAACGCGTTGTAGATGAAAAAGATGCAGCAATCATTACTAGCATGCTAGAATCTGTTATCAGTGGCGGTACTGGTGGTAATGCCGCAATCGGTCGTCCTGCAGCAGGTAAAACTGGTACAACAGATGATTCCAAGGATGCTTGGTTCGTTGGTTATACACCTGATCTTGTAGCTGCCGTTTGGATTGGTGACGACTACGGTTCTGAAACATTACACGGTATGACAGGTGGTACTACACCAGCTGTTATGTGGGGTCAATTCATGGCTAATGCACTTGCCAACACCCCTGCATCTGACTTCTCCGTTCCTGCTAGCGCTCAATCAGCTGTTTCTGAAGGTTATTATAATCCTGTAAAAGCACAGCCTAAAAAAGAAGCTGCTAAGGACGAAAAAGCAGACAAAAAAGACGATAAAGACAAATCGAAAGATGAAGCTGTAAAAGATGACAGTGGCTCAAAAGATGATGCAACTGAACAAAAATCTAATTCATCGAAAAGTAAAAAGTCTAGTAAAAAAGATCGTTAATCACATACGCTAAAGGAGCGGAACATGTGTTCCGCTCCTTTCTTTTACGTAAAAAAAGGTAGTAAGTTCAAAGAACTTACTACCTTTTCTATTTATATATATGTATATGGCTATACCCCATAAGCAATTTGATATACGACAATAATTTAATAGATTATATATAACTATATCACTATTGAGTAGCTTTATTTCAGAACTACATTGGTAGCCCCTGCACCACCTTCGTCATAGCCTGCCGTTTCAAAATGAGCTACATGCGGTAAGGTACGCAAATATTGATGTACACCTTCTCGCAATGCGCCAGTCCCCTTACCGTGAATAATACGCACTTGATTAACACCACCAAGTAAAGCTTGGTCAATAAATCTACCAACAGAAACTGTCGCTTCATCTACCGTTTGTCCAAGAATATTGATCTCTGTACGCACCTCTTTTTGACGTTGTACGGCAGAGCCACCCATACGTTTTCTAGTCTTAGGCATAGCTGCCTTTTGTTCCCGTGCAAGCTTATTTCCTTCTTCACGTGTAGTAGATTGTAATTCGCTAACCTTTACAGTAGCTGTTAGTCCATTAATATCTACATTCACACGATTGCCATTGATAGCTAATACGGTACCTAATGAGCGTAAAGATGTAACATATACTGCTTGGCCTACCTTAATAGCATCTGCAGTCAAAGATTTACGATCATCATCTACTGGAGATTCTGGTATATGTACATTAGAGATACCCTTACGTGCAGCATTAATAGCAGATTGACGCTTATCCTTATTTGTTTCAGAGAATTGTGCTTTCAATTGCTTGATAATCGCTTCCCCTTCGACGCGTAAGCTACGTTTCATAGATTCTGCATCAGCTTGAGCTTTGGCTAAGATTTGTTTACGTTTTTCGTTAAACTGTTTCTTTTCCTTCTCTAATTGACCACGCATGCGACGTGTTTCATCAAGCTCTTTCTTTAAGGCTCTTTCCCGTTCAGATGCCTTACGAAGTTGCTCATTCAAATCTGAAAGAACTTCTTCCATTTCATGGTTACCAAATTGAGACTTATATTCTGCCGCACGAGTTACGATATCTTTTGGCAAGCCTAGACGGGCCGCAATGCTCAATGCATGGCTACTACCAGCTACACCGATATGAAGTCGATATGTTGGTTTTAAGGTGCGCTCATCAAACTCTACATGGCCGTTTTCGATTCCTTCTGTATGGTATGCATAGTTTTTAAGCTCATTATAATGGGTACTTACC
>URPT01000010.1 GCA_900549845.1 uncultured Veillonella sp.
CACACGCAGGTAACTGGCATCGTCAAATCAGCTTGCTTGGCATTGCAAGTATAGACCATATGCGCGCTCAAGGGGCGGATGTTAAACCTGGTGATTTTGCAGAAAATATCACTGTTGAAGGTATGGTACTTTACGAATTAGCCGTAGGTACACAATTACAAATTGGTAGTGATGTAATTCTTGAAATCACTCAAATTGGTAAGGAATGTCATCATGGTTGTGAAATCATGAAACAAGTAGGATCTTGTATCATGCCTACACAAGGCATCTTTGGCAAAGTCCTTAAAAATGGTACGATTCACGTAGGTGATGAAGTATCTATTATTAAATAACTCTGTATTATAAACGAGGTGTGTTATGAAAGACGCATGGGGCCGTACAATTGAATATGTACGTCTGTCATTGACAGATGCGTGTAATTTTTGTTGTCCCTATTGTCGACCTGTTGAAATTACACCTCAAAGTCAAACACAATTATTATCAGTTGATGAATGGATGACTATTTTAGGTGCCTTCCATCGTATCGGCGTGAAAGCAGTGCGCTTAACTGGTGGCGAGCCATTGTTGTATCCTCATATTGAAGAGCTTTTAACCCGTATTAAGGATACTGGTTGGTTTGAAGATATATCTATGACTACGAATGGTAGCCTACTTGCATCTCGAGCACAACGATTGAAAAAACTTGGATTGAACCGAGTGAATATTAGTCTCGATTCTCTTGAAAGTGATGCCTTTGCTACTTGTGTAGGTAAAGAAGGTCAGCTAGATTCTGTGCTAGATGGTATTCGTAGTGCTATTAGTGCAAACTTTAAATCTGTGAAGATTAATACTGTATTATCTCGTCATTGGTCTGATGAAGAAGTCAAATCTTTGTTACAGTATGTAGAAAAATGGCCTGTTATATGGCGATTTATAGAATACATGCCATTCCAAGGTGATGCATTCCATGGACCGACCTTTGATGAGTGGCGAGCTCAATTGGAACGTGTAAGTGGGGGGCCTCTTACAGAGGTTCACTCTGTGTATGGTTTTGGTCCTGCTACGTATTTAGCGTTGCCAAGTGGAAAGGCTGTAGGCTTCATCTTTTCTATGTCTCATAGCTACTGTGATACATGTAATCGCGTACGTCTTACATCAGATGGGCAAATGCGTTTATGCTTGTTGCGTGATGATGAGGCTGATCTTGTATCTCTTGTGCGCAATGGGGCCACAGAGGAAGACTTAGCTTTGCATATTGAACGTGCGTTGCAACGAAAGCAAGAACGTCATGATGGCGTAGGTATGGAACAACCAGAACGTCCTATGTGGCGCATTGGAGGATAATATGGGATTTTTTGATTTTCTAAAACCAAGATCAAAGGAACATATTGAAGAATGTTGGCCTGGTGGCAAGATGCTTCAAGTCCATATCGAATACGATACACAATCTGCTGTCATTACCTACAAGGGGCGTTATGGATTGCAATTTAATGTGCCAAAGGCAGATGTGACAGATATTATCGTCAAAGAAGTAAGCCGTACGCATAGCGTTCTTCAACTGTATAGTGGTGCTGACTGTGTAGGAACTAGTGATATACTCCCTACAGAGGCTTGTAATACGATGAAGGATTGGCTAAGGCAATATTGATGTATATGTTTTATAGGAATGTAATAAATATTCTTTACATTCCTATAAAATAGGCATATAATTAGTCGTGTCATGGACCACTAGCTCAGCTGGCAGAGCACCTGACTCTTAATCAGGGTGTCCAGGGTTCGAACCCCTGGTGGTCCACCAAATAAACCCGCACAGTAGTGCGGGTTTTCTTATTATTTATTTGTAATCTGTTAGTTATACTAGTGTATTGTAATGAAATTAAATAATGTATATATTATAGATGATATCCTTTTGTTGAAAATTATATAGAACTATAGGGAAAATTAAAATATAAAATACAGTAAGGTTCTTTGTTACTGGCATGATTCTCACTACCTAGGAGAAATTTATATGGATACGGAAGTACAAAATGCACTTATACAATTGGAAAAACTTACAGATTTATACTTAGTTATATTTGGTGAAAATTCTTTAGATAGGGTTATTTATATGGATCCTCTTTATGGTTATGAGCTATCTGAAATAAAAAAAGGAATTGATGCTTTAGCAACTGCAATTGATAATAATAAGCCCATTGAACAAATACCAAAAAAATATATGACGAATTGATATTTTAAGCTTTCTACTATCTCTTCTTCTGATTGAGCTGCAATAGCTATGATGAGGTTATTTGGTATGTAATGTTTTATATATTATAGACAATAAAGATGTAATAGCTTATGATTGCTATATAATAATTTTTCTCATTAGGAGGTACCCAATGGCAGTAGATGTTTCTAGAACACAAGATGTATATAAAGATGCAGGCCAAAGTGTTAACTTTACAACCTTATTATTAAATCGCAAAGATCGTGACGCAGAACTTGAAGTTATCCAAGATATGGCAGACCGTATCCAAGCCATTAAACGTTCTGTTAGTATTCGTGCGAATGGTGAAGGTTTAGGCATTGCCTTTGGTTTTAGCCGTAAAGCATGGGATTATTTATTCCCTAATGCACCGGTACCAAAAGAGTTAGAAGATTTCCAAGGTATTAAAGGGGATAAACAAGACGTACCAGCTGTAGCAGCAGATTTATTCTTACATGTGCGTTCTAATGATGAATCCGTTACATATACGGTAGTAGATCAAATTATGGAGTTCTTACGTCCTATTACATCTGTAGTAGATGAAACTCATGGTTTCCACTATGAACAAGGTCGTGCTATCATCGATTTCGTTGATGGTACTGAAAACCCTGTTGGTCAAGAGGCTGTTGAGTGGGGTGTTATTGGCGATGAAGATCCTGAATTCACTAATGGTTCTTATGCATTTGCTCAAAAATATGAACATGATCTTGATGCATGGCGTGCACTTCCTACGGAAATGCAAGAAAAATTCATTGGCCGTCGTAAATTCAGTGATATTGAATTAGAAGATGATGAAAAAGATCCAGCAGCTCATAATGTAGTGGCTCAAGATAATCGCGATGATGAAGAACATAAAATCGTTCGTATGAACGTACCGTTTGCTCAACCTGGACAAGGTGTACGTGGCACATACTTTATCGGTTATGCTCGTTACTGGGATGTAACTAAAACAATGCTTACTAATATGTTTACGCAAAACGATAAATTGCTTGATTATTCCAAACCTATTACAGGTATGCTTTTCTTCATTCCATCCCTTGATACATTGGATGCTATTGCAGAAGGCGAGTTATAATCGACATAGCTATTTGATGTATATTTTTATAGTTCGTGATGCTCTATTTTGTTAGCAGTAAACAATTCGAGTAAAAATATCATTTAATTCTATAGAAGCGCTCCTTTTAGGGGCGCTTTTATGCTATAATAAATCTATTAAACTCGTAAAATCCATTGTAGTTATGAATGAGGTATTCCATGAATTATACTAGCACCCGCGGTACCGTTGCGGTAAATGAAACATATGCATTGTTGCACGGCTTAGCAGAGGATGGTGGTTTATATGTACCATCTTTATTCCCTACAAACTGCTTAACTTACAATGATGTGAAAGATAAAAACTATCAAGAGGTAGCAGCTGTTGTATTATCCAAGTTGTTCCCATGTTTCTCAGAAGCTCATTTAAAAGAAATGATCAACTCTGCATACAGTGATGCTAATTTCAGCACTCGTGATATTGCACCGTTACATTCCTTATTAGAAAAGGTTTCTGTCCTAGAATTATTCCATGGCCGTACACAAGCTTTCAAAGATATGGCATTGTCTTTATTCCCATATCTATTAGTAGCGGCAAAAGAGGCTGAAGGTGAGAAAAAAGAGGTTCTTATCTTAACGGCTACATCTGGTGATACAGGTAAAGCTGCCCTTGAAGGCTTTAAAGATGTACCTGGTACTCACATTCAAGTATTCTACCCAACTGATGGCGTAAGTCCAATGCAAGCTGAGCAAATGCAAAAGCAAGAAGGAAATAACGTTAACGTAACTGCGATTCACGGTAACTTCGACGATGCGCAACAATTCTTGAAACGCTTATTCGTTGATAAAGATACTGCAGAAGAGGTTGCTGCAAAAGGTGTTATGTTCTCTAGTGCGAACTCTATTAACATTGGTCGCTTGGCACCTCAAGTGGTGTACTATGTGAATGCCTATGCAGAACTTGTTGCACAAGGCGCCATTCATGAAGATGAAGCATTCAACGTTGTGGTGCCAACTGGTAACTTCGGTAATATTTTAGCTGCTTATTATGCTAAAAAAATGGGTATTCCTATTGGTAAATTGATTTGTGCATCTAACCAAAATAACGTGCTTACTGATTTCTTTGAAAGTGGTACATACGATATGAACCGCCCATTCTATACAACGATTTCTCCGTCTATGGATATTCTTGAGTCTTCCAACTTTGAACGTTTCTTATACTATATCTCTGGTGAGGATAGTGAACGCACAGCTGGTTGGATGAAAGATCTTAAATCTACAGGTAAATTGACTGTAAACGAAGAAGAATTCAACCGCGTTAAAGCTAATTTTGCAGGTGCTTATGTAGATGACGAAGAAACAAAAGCCATCATTGAGCAAGTGTACAACTCCTATGGTTATGTAATGGATCCTCATACAGCGGTAGCTATGGGTGCATACATGAAGGAATTAGAGAAACACCCAGAAGATGGTGCGCGTCATACAATTATTGCATCTACTGCACATCCATTTAAATTCCCTACAGCTATTTGTGAAGCTTTAGATATTAAAGTTGGTGATACACCGTATGAAAGCTTAGATAATATTTCTGCTGTAACGGGTGTAGCATTCCCTAAACAATTGGAAGCATTGAAATCTAAACCATTGCGTTTCACAAAAGCAATCGATAAAGAGAATATGAAACAAGAAATTCTTGATTTTGTAGATACATTCTCTAAATAATAGGATGCCGCCTTTCGCTAGAAGGGCGGCATATATTTTGGTTTTATATATTCCGTATCTCCTGTATAATAGATTGCTAAGATAGATAATACAGGGATAGTAACTATTTAGTTGTACTATAGTGTATTTGTATAGGGAGGTAGTATGGCTAAAAAAGGTCTTATGTATGCATTATTGTCGGCACTCTTATTGAGTACGATGAATTTATTTGTAAAGATGCTAGGCTCTAACATTCCATCTGGGGAAATTGCCTTTTTCCGTGGTTTATTTGGAACCATAGCTGTTCTCATCGTTATGTATACCCGAGGTATCCGATTCTCGAAAGAGGATAGAGGACATCTTGTTATGCGTGGCTTATATGGCGGCTTTGGTATGGTATGTAATTTTATTGCTTTAGTGCATCTAAAGTTATCCGATGCGACGATTTTATTTCAAACATCAGGTATATTCGTACTGATTTTTAGCGCCTTATTTCTTAAAGAACGGGTGCCTAAAGGGGCAGGAAAATGGCTACTCTTAATCTTTGTAGCTGTTATGGTTATGGTAAATCCATTTAGTTTTACTGGCTTTACTTGGTTTGCCTTGGTGGCTATTTTAGGGGCAGCTCTATCTGCAGCTGCGTATACGACCATTCGCCTTATATCTAAAAGAGGGAAACATAGCAATTTCGAAATTATGGCTTATTTCATGATTACAGGGATGATTGCAGGCCTCGTTACAACTGATAAGCTCGTTATGCCACAGGGAACAGATTGGCTTATCATTTTAGCTATTGGTGGTATTAGTGTGGTGGCACAGTTCTTCTTGACTGGTGCTTTTGTTACCACAAATGCTGTAGTAGCTCAGTTTTTACAATATGTTGGGGTATTCATTAGTTCATTCTATGGCTTCCTATTCTTTGGTGAAAGCTTGTCTATTGAAACCATAGGCGCTGGTGTGGCGATGTTCGTATCTTCTGTTATGTTGGCTCGCCTCAAAGAACAAAGTGGACCTTTACAAGAAGGAAAGGTTATAGAGGATAAAATTAAATAATTGTCGAATCTATACAATAATAGACGTTGTATGACAGTAGAGGTGCTAATCACATTCGTGATTGGCACTTTTTAACATGGTGCGAAAAGTACGCATAAATACTGATTTATTACAATTTTAGATTGACCTATGAAAAACTATATTAAATAAATTCGAAAAACTACATCGAAAAATATTGACATCTCTTCATCTTTCCTTTATGATTAGTACAGTTATTAACGCATTCTCAATTAAGTGTATCTAGGAGTAGTGAGAAATGAAAGAATTTTTGAACGATTTTAAAGCTTTTGCATTCAAAGGTAACATGATGGACCTAGCTATTGGTATGATTATTGGGGCTGCTTTCACAGCGTTGGTTAACTCCGTCGTAAGCAACTTGTTCATGCCTATTATCAGCTTGTTCACAGGCGGTATTGATTTCAGCAACTTGTACTTGCCATTAAGCGCAGGTTCTAAAGACGCATTCATGGCTGGTGCAGATATTGCTACAGCACGTGCAGCAGGCTCTGTATTGCCATACGGTACATTCATTACCGACTTGATCCAATTCTTGATCTTGGCATTCGTTGTATTCTTGATGGTTCGCGCATTAGCTAAAATGATGAAAAACGCGAAAGAAGAAGAAGCTGCTGAAGCACCTACAACTAAAGAATGTCCATTCTGTAAAACAGAAATTCACATTGATGCAGTTAAATGTCCTAACTGTACAGCAGATTTGAAATAATTCAAATTTAAAGCTACATAAAAGGAGTAAGGCCTAGGCCTTACTCCTTTTTGTTGTATTACGCCAGCTTTCTAGTATAAAATATAAGTATATAATAGAAATATATAATATTAACTTTAACGCGAAATTCTTGGGCGTGTATTATAAGACGTTTTTGGAGGACTTATACATATGGAAAAAAAACCTCTAGTTGTTGTAAACGGTTTAGTCCGTAAAGATGCAATTGCTTATTTAAAAGAGCACGTAGATGTGCGCCAATGGACTGAAAAGACTGTAATGCCTCGTGAGACATTAAAGGAATGGCTCGTTGATGCGGATGGTTTGTGGTGTGTTCGCCCTTTAGATGTAGACGGTGATCTTGTAAAAAATGCACCTAATTTAAAGGTTATTGCTCAAGCAGCTGTGGGTTATGATAATGTAAAAATTGATGAATTAACGGCAGCAGGTATTCCTTATGGCAATACGCCAGGTGTTCTTAATGAAACTGTAGCAGAGCTTGCTTTTACATTAATTGCCACTGCTAGTCGTCGTATTCTGGAAAATGCTAATTTCGTAAAAGAAGGACGTTGGGCTCAAAGACCATCTAATATTAAAGGCTTTGATTTGAGTCGCCGTACCCTTGGTATTATTGGGATGGGGGCTATTGGTGTATCTATTTCTCGTCGTGCTCGTGCATTCGGTATGACTGTGGTATACCATAATCGTAATCAGCGTATTGATGACAAGATTCATAAAACTACGTATATGGAATTAGATGACTTATTAGCTACTAGTGATGTAGTTTGTGTGATGGCACCACTAACAGATGAAACATATCACATGTGTGATGAAGCATTCTTCAAAAAAATGAAGAATACTGCTTTGTTTGTTAATGTTGGCCGTGGACCTATCGTTGATACAGATGCTTTGATTAATGCCTTAAAAACAGGTGAAATCGATTACGCAGCACTTGACGTAACTGATCCAGAGCCATTGCCAGCAGATCATCCATTATTGGATGTTGAGAACTGTCTTATCGTACCACATATTGGTTCTTATACTGATCGTACGCGTTATGATATGTCTATTTTGACAGCTGACAATATTATTGCTGGCGTTCATAAGAAACCATTAAAGACCTGTGTTAATGAAGAAGTTAACTATAAGAAACCAGAAATGGATGTAGAGTCTGCCTTAGAAGAGCTTAAAAAAGCTGGTATAGACTTAGCTGATTTCGACTAATATCACAAGACCTCAAAAGATATGCGGTATTATGCAAAATATGGTAAAATAAAAGAATATTTATCCTATGGAGGTTAGAACGTTGGAACATAAAGATATTGAAAAAACTGTAGCTCCTGAAGAAGTTGTATCTGTTAACTTTATCGAAGCTATCATCAACAAAGATAACGAAACTGGCAAATACGGTGGTCGTGTGTTAACTCGCTTCCCACCAGAACCAAATGGTTACTTACATATTGGTCATGCTAAATCTATTTGTCTTAACTTTGGTATTGGCAAACAGTACAATGGCTTAACAAATCTTCGTTTTGATGATACGAATCCTGCAAAAGAAGATGTTGAATACGTAAACTCCATCATGGAAGATGTAAAATGGCTCGGCTTTGATTGGGCTGATGAACCACGTTATGCATCTGACTATTTTGGTCAAATGTACGAATATGCTAAGAAATTAATCACTCTTGGCAAAGCGTATGTAGATGATCAAACGGCTGATGAAATTAAACAAACCCGTGGTGATTTCTCTACACCTGGTACCAATAGTCCATACCGTGACCGTAGCGTAGAAGAAAACTTGAAACTCTTCGAAGAAATGAAGGATGGTAAATACGCTGATGGTGAGAAGGTATTGCGTGCGAAAATCGACATGGCCCATCCTAATATCGTTATGCGCGACCCTGTTCTTTATCGTATTGTAAATGCAGAACATCATAACACAGGCAATGAGTGGAAGATTTACCCTATGTATGACTTTGCTCATCCGATTGAAGATGCTATTGAACGTGTTACACACTCTATCTGTACTTTAGAGTTTGAAGTTCATCGTCCATTGTATGATTGGGTACTTGAGGATTGGGATGATACTGAAATTCCGCAACAAATTGAGTTTGCTCGTTTAAATGTAACTAAAATGGTTATGTCCAAACGTAAATTGCGTGCACTTGTGGAAGCTGGTCTCGTAGCTGGCTGGGATGATCCTCGTATGCCTACTATTTCTGGTTTGCGTCGTCGTGGTTACACGCCAGAAGCAATTCGTGATTTCTGTGATCGCATTGGCGTCGCTAAAGCTGATAGCGTTGTTGATATTGCTTTGCTTGAGTTCTGTATCCGTGAAGATTTGAAACTCAAAGCTACACGCCCTATGGTAGTTATTGATCCTGTGAAAGTTGTTATTACGAACTATCCAGAAGGTCAAACTGAACTTTGCACGGTTGAAAATAATCCAGAAAATGAAGAGTTGGGTAACCGTGAAGTTGTATTCGGTCGTGAAATCTACATTGAACGAAATGACTTTATGGAAGAGCCAGTTAAGAAATTCTTCCGCTTGGCACCAGGTAAAGAAGTACGCTTAAAAGGTGCATACTTCATTACATGTACTGATGTTATTAAAGATGAAAATGGCAATATTACAGAAATACACTGTACATATGATCCAGAAACTAAGAGCGGTAGCGGTTGCACTCGTAAGGTAAAAGGGACATTGCACTGGGTTGAAGCATCTACTGCAGTAGATATTGAATCTCGCTTATATGATTATTTACTTAAAGAAGATTCCGATGGTAAAGACTTCTTGGGCGATTTCAACCATGACTCCTTACAAGTATTCCACAGTAAAGGGGAAGCATGTCTTGCTAATACAGTACCAGGAGACCATTTCCAATTCTTGCGCCAAGGTTACTTTGTAACTGATAAAGATAGCACACCAAATCATATCGTAATGAACCGTATTGTTGGTTTACGCGATAGCTGGGCTAAGGCACAAAAGAAATAATATAACGCTTATTTTATGCTAAGATAATGATAAAGAACCGCTCCACTAAGGGCGGTTCTTTACTGCTGTGTTATTACTATAAATGTTGAGTGTTTGTGACATTAACATTTCACTAGAGGAGACATATGAAAAAATTAGTATTACTTGCTACTGCAGCTGCTGTATTAGTATCTGTTCCGGCAATAGGTTCTGCAGCAAACATTAAGTCCGTTTTGAATAAAAGTCAAACTGTAACATATCAAGGTGTTAAATTATCTGAAGGTGTTACAATGTATCAAAATAATCCTAAAGCACTTTTTGCAGGCGATGCAAAAAAAGATATTAAATCTGTGCTTATAGAAGCGGGTGCTACCTCTGCTAATGTATATACATTGAATATTAAAAACGAAAATGAAATGAACTATGCTGTATATGGTGATGTAGTATTAGGAAAGCAATTATCCGGTCGCATGAGTGAAACTAAGCATGTCAATGCAGATCCATCTTCACTAGGTGCACTTGCCTCTGCTATTAATAAGGGGGATAGTCCAATCCTTGGTACTTTCACAGTTGTAACGCCATTAGCTAAACAAGGTAATGTATACGAAGGAATATTAAAATATAAAAGCGTATCTAATAATAATTCTTATAATGAAGTTTTACATATTAGCCTTTTTGATGATAAATATACTGGTCCGAATGCACGTTTTATAGCTATAAATGAAGCTAATGATGCTGCGATATTCCCTAAAGTTAAGACTTTGCTAACGGTTAAAAAATAAATAATTATTGAAAATATATATCAATTATTCTTGACAATTTTTCTCATCAAGAGTACTATTGGCATATAGGAATTATTCTCATTAGAGAAAGTTCTAACGATGTGCAACAGGCAGGTACTATTATGATGAATTCAATTGACCATATCATTGGATATCATTGTGCACCGGCAATTCGAGGTATCAAGCTTTCGAACTTGGTTTCTATTCCACGGGACATGAATGAACAAATCCAATTTGTATTGACAGAATATAATAAAGAGTTTAATGAAAAAGGATTGTTCTTCTTTGAATTATGTCGCTGTAAAGCGCGTAGACTATTATTGGTATTCCGTGAGAAACAATTACGAGACTATGTACGGCAACCTGTAGTAATGACATTTTTGAAAGCCTACGGTTATCATGATCGCATGAGCATTATGGAGATGCTTGAGCACCTAAGATATCGTATGGAAGCAAGTGTTGATTTTCCACATGAAATCGGCGTATTTCTAGGTTATCCGTTAAATGATGTGAAATATTTTATTTCTCGTCGTGGCAGTGGATATCGTATGTGTGGAGAGTGGAAAGTTTACCATGATGTGGTAGATGCAAAGCGCTCTTTCTTATGTTACAAAGCATGTCGTGAATTTTGTCAAACTCAATTGATGTTGGGAAAAACATTTAGTTCATTGGTCGCAAGAACGGCCTAGGAGGTACAAGATGATTGGTGTAATTTATTGGTCCGGTACAGGCAATACAGAACAAATGGCTCAAGCAGTAGCTGAAGGTATCAAAGCTGCAGGTCAAGAAGTTGAAGTGAAATCTGTTTCTGAAGTATCCGTAGATGACGCAGCAGCTTACGAAAAACTAGCTCTTGGCTGTGCTGATATGGGTGCAGAACAATTAGAAGAAGGCGAATTTGAACCATTCTACACAGAATTAGAAGCTAAATTAGGTGGTAAAAAAGTAGCAATCTTTGGCTCCTATGGTTGGGGTGGCACTTGGTTAGAAGACTGGGGCACTCGCATTAAAGATGCTGGTGGTGAATTAGTAGCTGATGGCGTGGCAATCTTGGGTGAACCTGATGATGATGGCAAAGCACAATGTGAAGAATTGGGTAAAACATTAGCAAACGCATAATTTACTCTTAACCATTAACATAAATCCTAACAGTTAACAGTATATAAAGGCTGTAATAACGGTAATTCGTTATTACAGCTTTTTTTGTTTGCATTGGTATTAATTATAAGTCTGCATGTCTCTATAGAATTTTACTATATTTATTTATATAGATGTAATGATGAATAGGTCATCAAAATTTTTTATAACAATAAAATAATGTGATAAAAATCATAGTGTTTATATGTGTTTCTATCAGTGCACGTATATAGTTGAATAATTATTAATAACTTTAATGCATGATAACGTTGCATTTTTGTATACATAGACCTATAATTTAAGTAAGGAACCTAACAAAAAATTAGGTTAATACAAAATTAGTTAGAATTATTATCATAATGCTAATTATGTAAACGGACTGAAGTTATTTAGACCATAAAGACTAACCGATACCGATGAGAGGGAGGTTATCTCAATGAGTACATTGGAACGGCTAAAAGTTATAGCCCATGGATTGGCCATACAATTTGGACCATCTTGTGAAGTACTGATACATGACTTACAAGGTGATCTTGATACATCGCTTGTATATATAGAAAATGGGACGATAACAAATCGACATGTTGGCGATGGTCCATCACATGTAGTTTTAGATGTACTCAACTATGATGATGGTAGTGAAGGTAGATTTGGATATCTAACAAAAACTAAGGATGGACGAATATTAAAATCCTCCACTATGTATATCCGTGATGATGATGGCAATATTGCATATTTGTTAGGCATTAATCAGGATATAACAGAGTTTGTTATGATGCATCGATCACTTGAAAGTCTTATAGGCATAGGCCAAGCTGAGACTGGCACTGTTGAAAAAATTACTACAAGTGTATCGGAACTATTAGATGATTTACTACTAGAAGCAGAACGGTTGGTTGGTAAACCTGGACCACTTATGAATAAAGTAGAACGGTTAAAAGCTATTAGCTACTTAAATGAAAAAGGGGCTTTTCTTATCTCTAAATCTTCAGAAAAGATTGCGGAGTATTTCAATATTTCTAAGTTTACTCTTTATAGTGATTTAAATACTGTAAAGGAAGAATCCTAGGAGGCAAATATGGACCGAATTCAGTGGAAACGTAATACGATGGCACCATCTAGTGACAAGTTCTTGTCCGTTATGGATGTTAGAGAAATCAAGAAAGCTAAAGCGTTTCATGAAAGTTTTCCACAATATAGTGTAACTCCACTAGTATCGCTAGAAAAATTAGCATCTCATATCGGAGTTGATTCTCTCTTTGTAAAAGATGAGTCTTATCGCTTTGGCCTTAATGCTTTTAAGGTATTAGGTGGCTCCTATGCGATGGCAAAATATGTAGCTCAACAAACCGGTAAAAATGTTGAAGATGTACCATATGATGTATTAACTTCTCCACAATTAAAAGAAGAATTTGGTCAAGCTACATTCTTTACTGCTACTGATGGTAACCACGGTCGTGGCGTAGCATGGGCTGCTAATAAATTAGGTCAAAAAGCTGTAGTATTCATGCCTAAAGGCTCTACAGAATATCGTAGAAAACAAATTGAAAATGAAGGTGCTACCGTAACAATCGAAGAATTTAACTACGATGAATGTGTACGGTTAGCAACTAAAAAATCTAAAGAAGTTCCAAATGGTGTTGTAGTTCAAGACACCGCTTGGGAAGGTTACGAAGAAATTCCAAACTGGATCATGCAAGGCTATGGCACAATGGCTATGGAAACAGCAGAACAGTTAGAAGCTGCAAACTGCAAGGTACCAACTCATGTAGTGGTACAAGCTGGTGTAGGTTCTTTAGCAGGTTCTGTAGTAGGCTACTTTACTAATTTATATAGCAATGCAGCTAAGAAGCCTAAATTAGTAGTTGTAGAAGCTCAAGCAGCAGCTTGCTTATACAAAGGGGCTGTAGCTGATGATGGTAATCCTCGTATCGTTGAGGGTGATTTAGATACAATCATGGCAGGTTTAGCTTGTGGCGAACCAAATACAGTTTCTTGGGATATTTTAAGAAACCATGCGGATGTATTCGTATCTGCTCCTGATTGGGTAGCAAGACTTGGAATGCGCGTTGGTGGGGCACCAATTAAAGGTGATATACCAATCACTACAGGTGAATCTGGTGCAGTTCCACTAGGTCTTGTAACGGCAATTATGACAATGCCAGAATATGAAGACTTACGCAAGGAATTAGAATTAGATGCGTCTTCAAAGGTGCTCTGCTTCTCCACTGAAGGTGATACAGACCCTGAAAGATATAAAAACATTATGTGGTATGGTGAAGATCGTTAGGAGGCATTAATTATGGATTTACAAGCAATTAAACAAGCAGCAGCAACTTATGGACCAGCGATGACCAAGTTCTTACGTGAAATCGTAGCATTCCCTGGTGAAAGTGCAGAAGAAAAAGAGCACGTTCAACGCATTGAAAAAGAAATGAAAGATCTTGGCTTCGACGAAGTTGAAGTAGACCCAATGGGTAACATTCTTGGTTACATGGGTACTGGTAAAACACTTATTGCCTTCGACGCTCATATCGATACAGTAGGTATTGGTAATCGCGATAACTGGAATTTCGATCCTTATGAAGGTTTCGAAGATGAAACTAAAATCGGTGGTCGTGGTGTATCCGACCAATTAGGTGGTATCGTATCCGCTGTATACGGCGCTAAAATCATGAAAGACTTAGGTCTTTTAAGTGATAAATATCGCGTACTTGTTGTAGGTACAGTTCAAGAAGAAGACTGCGATGGTCTTTGCTGGGAATACATGATTAAAGAACGCAATATTCGTCCTGAATTCGTAGTATCCACTGAACCAACTGACGGCGGTATCTACCGTGGCCAACGTGGTCGTATGGAAATCCGCGTAGACGTACAAGGCGTATCTTGCCACGGTTCTGCTCCTGAACGCGGTGACAACGCAATTTACAAAATGGCAGATATTCTTCAAGATATTCGTGACTTGAATGCTAACTCTGCTGATGAAAGCACAGCAATTAAAGGCCTTGTAAAAATGCTTGATCCTAAATTCAACCCAGACCACTACGAAGAAGCTCGCTTCTTAGGTCGCGGTACTGTAACTACTTCCCAAATCTTCTACACTTCTCCAAGCCGTTGTGCAGTAGCTGACTCTTGTGCCGTTTCCTTGGACCGTCGTATGACAGCTGGCGAAACATGGCAATCCTGCTTGGCAGAAATCGAAGCTTTACCACATGTTAAAGAATATGGTGCAAAAGTATCCATGTACGAATATGCTCGTCCATCCTGGACTGGTTTGACATATCCAATCGAATGTTACTTCCCAACTTGGGTAATTCCTAAAGATCACAAAGTAACAGAAGCTTTGGAAGAAGCATACACTAGCTTGTATGGTAACGAACGTATCGGCGCTGAAGATACTGTTGAAATGCGTAAAGCTCGTCCATTGACTGATAAATGGACATTCTCCACAAATGGTGTTTCCATCATGGGCCGTAATGGAATCCCTTGCATCGGCTTCGGTCCTGGCGCAGAAGCACAAGCACATGCTCCTAACGAAATCACATGGAAACAAGACCTTGTAACATGTGCAGCTGTATATGCATTATTACCATCCGTATACTGCAAAGACTAATATCATATACATTGAATTAGATCTATTTAAAATGGACATCATTAGAACATAGTTCATAACTACAAATTTAATACGGTACCTCACCATATGATGAGGTACCGAATAAAGTTAGATTCTAAGTAGCCCTTTAGGGAATTGAAAGAGAGGACTTACAGATGACAGACTTCAATAAAAGTATTGAAACTTTAAAAGGCTTAGACGTTAGCAAAATGTACGGCGAAGATTTCTTCCTTACATGGGAAAAATCTGAAGATGAATTAAAAGGTGTTTGGGCAGTAGCTGATGCGTTGCGTGCTCTTAGAGAACGCAATATTTCCACTAAAGTATTCGACAGCGGCCTTGGCATTTCCTTATTCCGTGATAACTCTACAAGAACTCGCTTCTCCTTCGCTTCTGCTTGTAACCTATTAGGTCTTGAAGTTCAAGACTTGGATGAAGGTAAATCCCAAATTGCTCACGGTGAAACAGTTCGTGAAACAGCTAACATGATTTCCTTCATGGCTGATGTTATCGGTATCCGCGATGATATGTACATCGGTAAAGGTAATGCTTACATGCATCAAGTATCCGATGCAGTAAAAGAAGGTCACGAAGATGGCGTATTAGAACAACGTCCTACACTTGTAAACTTACAATGCGATATCGATCATCCAACACAAATCATGGCTGATGCAGCTCATATCATCAAAGAATTTGGTGGTGTAGAAAACCTTAAAGGTAAAAAACTTGCTATGACTTGGGCGTACTCTCCATCTTATGGTAAACCTTTATCCGTACCTCAAGGTGCTATTGGTTTATTCACTCGTCTAGGTATGGAAGTTGTATTAGCACATCCAGAAGGCTACGAAGTAATGCCAGAAGTTGAAGAAATCGCTAAGAAACAAGCTGAAGAAAGTGGCGGTTCCTTCCGTAGAACTAACGATATGAAGGACGCTTTCAAAGATGCAGATATCGTATATCCTAAGAGCTGGGCTCCATTTGGTGCGATGGAAAAACGTACGAAACTATATGGCGAAAACGACCATGAAGGCATTAAAGCATTAGAAAAAGTTCTTCTTGAAGAAAATGGTAAACATAAAGATTGGGCATGTACTGAAGAGATGATGAGTCTCACTAAAGACGGTAAAGCTCTTTACTTACATTGCTTACCAGCAGATATTACAGGTGTAAGTTGTGAAGAAGGCGAAGTAGATGCAACAGTATTCGATCGCTATCGCGTACCTCTTTATAAAGAAGCAAGCTACAAACCATATGTTATTGCAGCTATGATCTTCTTAAGCAAATTTAAGAATCCTGTAGAAACCTTAAAAGAATTAGAGCGGAAGGGAACTGACCGAGTTCAACCGTAAAGTAAAGTTTAGGGGCCATCCGTGATGATGGCTCCTTTTTATTCTAAATAGTTTGTTATGAGGCATAACATGAAAAAAAGAGTTGTAGTAGCATTAGGCGGGAATGCATTAGGTAATTCCCTTCCAGAACAAAAAATTGCCGTAAAAAGTACAGCTAAAACAATTATTGATTTAGTAGAAGCCAATTGTGATGTAGTAGTAACGCATGGCAATGGTCCTCAAATCGGTATGATCAACAATGCGATGGCTGCATTGACACGTGAAGTAAAAGGTCAACCAAATACACCATTGTCTGTATGTGTGGCTATGAGCCAAGCATATATTGGATATGACTTACAAAATGCGCTTCACGAAGAATTGTTAAATCGTGGTATTGAACATTTGCCAACCATGACAATGGTTACGCAAGTATTAGTTGATCAAAATGACCCTGGTTTTAAAAATCCTACAAAACCAATTGGTCACTTTATGACTAAAGAAGAAGCTGAATATGCAGAAAAAAATTACGATTATGTTGTAAAAGAGGATGCTGGCCGCGGTTATCGCCGTGTAGTAGCATCCCCAGCACCTAAAGAAATTATCGAAATCGAAGCGATTAAAGGCTTAGTAGGTAAACAATTAATCGTTGCTTGTGGCGGTGGCGGTATCCCTGTAACTAGAGAAGGTAATGAACTTCATGGTGCAGCAGCCGTTATTGATAAAGACTGGACTAGTAGCTTGTTAGCACAAGAAATTGATGCTGATGTACTTGTTATCTTAACAGCGGTTGAAAAAGTAGCCATTAATTTTGGTAAAGAAAATGAAAAATGGCTTGATGAAATCACAGTTGCAGAAGCTAAAGAATATGCAGCAGCAGGTGAATTCGCAGAAGGTTCTATGAAGCCAAAAGTTGAAGCTGCCATTGCATTTGCAGAATCTAAAAAAGGCCGTGTTTCCATTATCACATTATTAGAAAAATCTAAGGATGGTATAGCAGGAAAAACAGGTACGCGTATAGTATTATAATAATATATAGATTTATAAGTATGCATCCAACGATTCGTTGGGGAGGTGCCCTATGATTATATTAGGAAAAGGTACTGTAATTACTCGCGATACTGATAGACCTATCATTTATGATGGCGCTGTTGTTATTGACGGAACTCAGATTATTGATATTGGCGCATATGATGAATTATGCAAAACATATAAAGAGGCTGAAGTTATTGATGCTCATGGCGGTTTGATTATGCCAGGCTTTATTAATGCACATCATCATATTTATTCCGCTCTTGCACGAGGCTTATCCTTACCAGGTCCAGCACCAACAAACTTTGGTGAAATTTTAGAAGGCCTATGGTTCTATTTAGATAATAAGCTGACAGCTCCAGATGTGAAGGCAAGCGCATTACTTACATATTTAGGTTGTATCGAAAATGGTGTAACTACTATTTTTGACCACCATGCAAGTTATGGCGAAACAGTTAATAGCCTATCTATTATTGCAGATGTAGCAAAACAGTTTGGTGTTCGCTCTTGTTTGTGCTACGAAGTGTCTGACCGTAACGGTGTTGATCAGATGAAAGCCGCTGTTGCAGAAAATGTACGTTTTGGTAAAGAGGCTAAAAAAGATCCATCTAGACTCGCTGCTATGATGGGCTTACATGCATCCTTTACATTAAGTCCTGAAACATTAGATTATGTGAAAGCACAAAATGAAGACAAGTTAGGATATCACGTTCATGTTGCTGAAGGCCCAGAAGATGTGGCAGATAGTAAAGAAAAATATGGCATGACACCTGTAAGACGACTTGTAGAAGCTGGTATTTTAGGACCTAAGAGTATAGCTGGTCACTGCGTACACGTAACTGATCAAGATGTGGAATTATTAAAAGAATCTCAAGCTAAGGTTGTTCATAACCCTGAAAGTAACATGGGTAATGCAGTAGGCACAACAGATATCTTGAAGCTTTTAGGTGCAGGTATCACAGTTGGCCTTGGTACAGATGGCTATACAAATGACATGCTCGAATCCTACAAAGTTGCAAATTGTCTTGTAAAACATGAGCAACATAAACCATATGTAGGCTGGGGAGAAGTTCCTCATATGCTATTTGAAAACAACCGTAAAATGGCGAATGAATTCTTTGATACTACAGTAGGCATCCTTAAAAAAGGTGCTGCAGCTGACGTAATCGTTCTTGATTACGCAGCACCAACACCACTTGATGAAAATAACATCAATGGTCACTTATTATTCGGTGCTAATGGTATGTATGTGGTAACAACTATTAGTGATGGTGTACCACGTATGATTGACCGTAAATTACAAGGCATCGACAAAGCTGAAGTAATGAACGAAGTTTTAGCAACATCTAAAGGTTTATGGAAACGACTAAACCCATAACGCAAGCGCTTTAAAGGAGTGTGACATTATGAGTGACATTATGTATCCGGTAAGTTTCGGAAAATTGATGAACCACATTATGACTGAGTACAAGATGTATAATCGTATTTACAATGTAAATAAAATTCATCGTATCAATCATAAACAACGTTTACCAATGTTTGGTAAATCTATTGAAAATCCTGTAGGCCCAGCAGCAGGTCCTAATACACAGTTGGCACAAAACATTGTGGCATCTTATGTAGCAGGTGCTCGTTGCATCGAATTAAAAACTGTACAAATTATGTACGGCGAAGAACTAGGTATTCCTAGACCTTGTATCTACTCTGTAGACGAAACATACAACGTAGAATGGTCTTCTGAATATAGCTGTGATGAAGCTGCTGATGAATATATCAAAGCATGGTTCGCTTTAAAATTAATCTCTAAAGAATTAGGATTAGGCGATCCAGATGGTTTCCTATTCATCATGAGTGTTGGTTACAACTTGGCTGGTATTAAGAGCCCAATGGTTGATAAATTTATCAACACAATGCGCAGTGCATCTCAATCTCCTATGTGGGATACTTGTAAACAATGGTGCCTTGACCATGTAGATGAATTTGAACATATCGATGCTGATTATATCAACTCAATTAGTGATGAACTTTGCCAAGCAATTACATTGTCCACAATGCACGGTTGCCCAGCAGAAGAAATCGAATCGATTTGTTCTTACCTTATCAGTGAAAAAGGCCTTCATTTATACTTGAAATGCAATCCTACATTGTTAGGTCCAAAACGCATTAGAGAGTTATTAGATAATGCAGGCTTTGAATATATTGACTTTGAAGATCACCAATTCGAAGTTGACCTTCAATTTGATAAAGCTGTTCCAATGTTAGAACGTCTTATCGCTCTTGGTGAAAAACACAACAAGATCTTTGGCGTTAAATTGACAAATACATTCCCTGTACAAATTCACAACAATGAATTGCCAGGTGAGCAAATGTACATGTCTGGTAAATCCTTGTTACCTGTAACAATTGGGGTAGCTGAGCTCTTAAGTGCTCAATTCGGCGAACGCTTACCAATGTCTTACAGCGGTGGCGCTGTAAAACAAAATATCAAAGCTATCTTTGATTGTGGTATCTGGCCTGTAACAGTATGTACAATTCTTCTTCAAGGTGAAGGCTACAATACATTTAAAGGTTTAGCCGATGAAGTAGAATCTACTGATTACAACGCTGCTTTGAAAGTACATAAAGATCTAATCGCTAAACTTGCTAAAGATATTAGTGAAAATAAAATCTTCAAGAAGAGCGATGCAATGAAGAAAAAACGTGAAGCAATGCCATCCTTCCCAGGTACACGTAGTTCTGATTATCACTGCCGTGTAACATGTGGCTCTTGTGTTCGCGTATGTCCTAATAGATGTAATGAAGTCGTTACTGTAAATGATGCTAAATTGATTATCCATATTGATCAAAGCTGTAATGAATGTGGTAACTGTGCATGTCATTGCGTAGAACCTTGTCAACCATACAAGGATCGCATTACATTCTTCCACAATGCCGAAGCTTTAGCAGATAGTACAAATGATGGATTCTACATCACAGGCACTAGCTGTGGTTATCGCTTCAAAGGTGAAGAAGCCGTATGTGACATCGATGCATTACCTGAAGAATTGAAAGGAGTCGTACATGCCTTCTGTAAAGAGCATGTGTACTATGTATCATGATTATCATACAACAAGGGGACTTGGTCTTAACTGATCGAATCCTTACCGGAGATTTACTTATCGATGGCGACAAAATTGTCGCCATTGATGAACACCTTTCTGTTCCAGAAGGTGCTGAAGTTATTAATGCAAAAGGTTGCTATGTATTCCCTGGATTTATAGATCCTCATACACACTTTCAGATGACAAATGCCTTAGCGTCTACTGCGGATGATTTTGATAGTGGCACAAAGGCTGCTATCCTTGGCGGGACTACTTCAATTATCAATTTTGCTTCTCCTGAGGAAGGCTCCCTTTGTAAAGGCTTAGAAGTTCACAAGGAGCGTGCCGCAGGGCATTGCTCCTGTGACTACAAATTCCA
>URPT01000011.1 GCA_900549845.1 uncultured Veillonella sp.
TGTACAAGGCGCGTGCCACATCCTCTTCGTGCAAGAACCCTTCATCTTCAGGTTCCATTACAAAGATATGCTCTTTACCAAGGTCTAATAATTTTGGAATATCCTCTTCCGTAATCACATGGCCACGGCGGAACGGCGTATCTTTCACCTCACCGATGACGATACGTACTAAATCATGTATTAACGCATGCCCTACAGCATCTTGTGTTCTAATGGATTTCATTTCTTTCCCCTTTAATTCAAAATTTTATGTCATATATTGAATTCTAAATTCTATTCGAATATTAAATTCTAAATTCTACTTAAATGTAAAACTCTGAATTCTATACAATGTATGTTATAACAACAAAATGTATCTAATCCTATTCTGAATATCTTACAAATTGGTTTATAAATATCTTCCGAATAAGACCTAAATAGTCTTATGTATTAATCATATAAAAACGGCTTTATATATGCTGTAACTCAAGTCACCTTATTGGCCAAGATCAGATCGCACAGAGTATACGCGCAAGTAATACACCAATCCAGCAAAGGATTAAGCCCCCTACAACTTGTACAAAGCCATAGAATAAAGCTTGTACATAGGACTCAGACATCATCAGTTGTAGCATTTCAAAAGCAAAAGTGGAGAATGTTGTAAATGCACCTAGCCCACCTACAACTAAGAAAAATCTCGCCAACTGTGGTAAGTCTGGCTTTTGCATGTATAGCCCTAGTACAAGGCCAATAATGAGGCAACCGATAAGGTTTACTACGACCGTTCCATACGGAAAAGAGCTCACCTTTGTCATAACCCATTCACCAAGAGCCATACGGCATAATGCTCCAACGGCTCCACCGAGGGCAACTGCAATGTATTTTTCCATATTGCCTCCACTACTTACAGTACTATCCTACGATTTTCACAATACGTGTAATTATCTGAAATAACCGATAATTATCTAGTTTTCTATATTAGTCAATCACCAATAGTCTCAGTATACTATATTTAGAGAGCAGGGAAAAGGAAGGAATCCCTATGAAATCTGCATCGACACCTCTAACTGAGCTACGAATCAACACCTATGAAGATCCGGTCTTACAGCATCAGTATGTTTGTTTAGGCCATAAAATTGCCCATATTCGCATATCTCTAAACATGTCTCAATATGAGCTAGCACACCACGTGGGTATTAGCCGCAGTTATTTGAGCAAGCTAGAATGCGGCACGGGCATATCTGGCATGTCCTTAGAGATTCTATTTAAAATCGCCCAAGCATTCCAAATTGATGTAGCTCAACTCGTAAGGCTACGAATCGTAGATTATAAAAGCTGTAATGCACATCTTTCATCACACTACAAACGATTAGAGTTTCTAAATCATACTCGTAACAATACGCCAGCAAAAGCTGATTCAAAGCTAAGCTAAGCTAAGCCAAGCCAAGCTAAGTTAAATTAAATTAATTAAATACGGTAACTATCTAGTACATAAAAAGCTCCGCCAATGGCGGAGCCTTTCATATAGCATGCCCAATTAATGGCATTATACTTCATTAAGTTTTTTGTGTTGCACCTCAGCATTAGCTTTTTTGAAGATAAATGCATTGTTAATGTGCTGACGCATAGCAGTTTCTGCTGCCACTTCATCATGACGCTCAATAGCATCTACGATATGATCATGTTCATCGTCGCAATCATGTGTACGCACTGCATTGAAGGAGCTGATGTACATATCGCGATTAACGCGTTCACGGAAGCTAGCAAGGTACTCTACAACGCGTTCATTACCAGAGTAATGAGCGATCATTGTATGGAATCGACTGTTTACTTCAACACGTTCTGTAGCATCTTCGATTTCATGCATTTCTTTACAGATTTCACGCAATTCTTTAATTTGTTCGTCTGTAGCATGACGTGCACAAAGTCTTGCACCAAGGCCTTCCATTACTTCACGCACTTGATACAATGCAATGATTTCCTCTGGAGTATCGGACTTTACAGTAACGCCCTTCCAAGGAACGATCACTACGAGGTTATCTTTAGCCAATTTACGGAATGCTTCACGCACAGGTGTTGCACTCACTTGCAATTGCTCTGCAATCTTTACTTCGTTAAGCTTTTCTTGCGGCATCAATTCGCCTGTTAAGATAGCTGTTTTTAATGTCAAATAAACTTGTTCACTGAGCGGCAAGCGTTCAATGGAATCCACTGCGGATAATTTATATTTATCTTTCGAATCTTGTTTTCCCATTACTATCCCCTAATCTTATATCCCGTTATATCTTTCATACTTTCAAAGAACGGCTAAAATGAGTATAATATATTGTACGATATATTTTTTATTTTGAATAAATATGTCATATATGATTTAGTGCATATAATACAATTATAGAGCCCATATCTAAGACTGTCAATTTAACGATAGATAATAGCTATATCTCATTTTTGAAAGTAAGGAAGTTATATCATGAGCCGTTGTTTGGTAATCATAAACCCTGTATCGGGTGGCGGTGCGGCGCGCCGATATGCCCTCGATTTACAATGGAAATTGAGCACCTTATTCGAAACGATTGAGGTCAAATTCACCACCGGTGAAGGAGATGCTACACGTTTTGCTAAGGATGCTTGCGAACGCGGATTCGATGCTGTATTCTGCATGGGCGGTGACGGCACCGTAAATGAAACCGTAAACGGTATTGCCCAAGGGGGCTTTAAATCTACCTTTGGTTTTATTCCAGTAGGTACTGTTAACGATATGTCTCGTGCCCTTGGCATTCACCAAAATCCAATACAAGCGATCAAACGTATTGATATCAATCAAACTCGTACCATTGATATTGGTCGTTGCAATGATAAATATTTCTGCAACAATATCGCAGCCGGTGTTATTCCAAAGGTAATCGAAGAGGTTACCCCAAAGGAAAAAAGCATTTTAGGCCCACTCGCCTACTTCTTGCGCGCAGGCCAAGCATTGTTCACAACGAAGGACTACACATATCGCATCCAAACAGAGAACGATGATTTTATCTGTAAATCACCGCTCGTGTTAGCATTGCTTACCAATGTAGTATCTAGCTTTGAACGCTTTATGCCAGAAGCCTCTGTAGACGATGGCTATATGCGTATCATCATCTTTAAGGAATACTTCATCCTCGATATCCTAAGCGTACTACCACTCATCATCAGTGGCGCCATCTATAATTCCCGTTATACAACAACACTAACTGTAAAAAAAGCTCATATTGAACTATTATCTAATATCGGTGATTTACCTACTAATATGGACGGCGATCAAGGTCCATCCATGCCAGTAGATATCGAAGTATTGCCGCGTGTACTAAAAGTATTCGCACCAGCAAAACACAAAAAGAAAAAGGCTTTGAATTTGCCTATATTACCGCATATATAACACAAAAGCTCTCTATCCAAGGATAGAGAGCTTTTTTATGTGTATTACATATCTAATTGTTACAACATATTACACACGTATAGAGAAATCCGCTAATCATATGTAGATGGCTAAATTAATCTACAACAATTGCATCATGCAAGCGGAAGCTATAGATATAGCATGCTTTTACCGGCATCCCCGTCAATCGCTGTAACGCCTCTTTGTAGAGGTCCATTTGTATTTTATAGCGCTTGATGAGATCTTCCCCAGATTTGACGCGGTCCGTCTTGTAATCTACGAGAACCCATTCGCCGTCCTCTTCAAAGGCAGTATCGATAATACCTTGAAGGAATAGATTTTCGCCATCCTCTAAGGTATCATATACGCGTTTTCCTTCAAAGAGCATACTAAACGGCAATTCTCGTTCGATACGCTTAGCATTGATGAGACGCTTTCCAATGTCAGAACTGAAGAATTTATAAAGACTCGTATCGCTTAATAAATTTCGTTCTTCCTCCGTGAAAGTCCCTTTCGTTACAAGTGCATCAAGCTCTTTTGTTAAAGACGCTTGCGTATACTTAGTAAGCGGAAGCCACTGCATAGCTTCATGCATTAAGGTACCCCATTGAGCCCCTGTTAACACATCCTCTTCAGACTGTAATGCTTGCGGCTTGCGACCGAATACGGAGTTCGCTAAATCATCGGCTGAAACTGAAACAGTTTGTACACCAAAATTGGCCTCGTGATATTATTAATATCCTTGCTATTTGCAGCATTAGATTCCTCTGTATCTAGCTTGATTGCCTGACCTAGAATAGTATCTGAGACCGCTCGTTGAGCACCAGCTTCTACCGTATCTACTACTTCAGCAGGTGTATTAAGGGTATCAATAGTCCCTGCTTCTAGTTCTCGTTCTTGGAATCGTCGTTTCAATTCACTAACAGAGATTTTAGCAGTCCGTCGTGTGGCATCGTTGTACGGATAGGTATAGTTAAAGCGGTCTACTATTTCCTGTGGTAATTCTACAGCATTAACAGCTTTTAACTCACGTACCTTGTTGATAGTGGTTTCGTCAATATCTGCTTTATAATCGAGATCACCGTAAAGAGAGCCATCGTGAATTTCAACCTTGATACGACATTTCTTGTCCGGTAAGTCAAAATAGGTTGGCCCTTCGTACTCAATGGCTACACGCAATGGATTGCCGCCGTCTAAATGACGAGCAAAGCCCATAATGAGCCAATCTAAATACGTATTGGCTTGAGTGATAATATCCGTTGGCAATTGTTGGCCTTCTACAGAGGCAGCATTTTTAATGAGTTCACCTAAGGTGCTCAACCCACCCTTAGAATTTTTAAAGCCTTTCACAAAGCCCGTCATAAACAGCTTATCTCGTGCTCGTGTTAACGCTACATAAAGAATACGCTGTTCCTCGGCTTTCAGGGCTGCCTCTTTGACATCTTTCACGTAGAACCACGGCATGGTCGGGAAGGATACTCGAATATCTGGGAAGTATCCCTTTAAGCCAAGGCCTGCGTTCTTATCGATAAGAAGCTCAGAGCGAAGGTCCATCATATTGAATTTCTTTTGCATCCCAGATAGGAATACAACAGGGAACTCGAGGCCCTTACTCTTGTGGATAGTCATGAGACGCACTACATTATCCGCTTCGCTTACTACATTGGCAAGAGGCATATCTTGATTGCTGTCGCGCAAGCTTTCAACAAAGCGCAAGAATCTAAAGAGTCCACGGAACCCTGAGGCCTCATAGCCCTTAGCGCGGTCGTATAAGGCGAGCACATTAGCACGACGCACGAGACCATTCGGCATGGCACCTACATAGTTTACATAGTCTTGAGATTCGTAAATATCCCACAATAAATCAGTCACACCGTGACGACGTGACAAGGTACGCCAACGCTCCATATGTCCAATAAAAGCTAATAAACGCTCATCTTGTGATTCTTCTGCATAAGCTGGCATGAGAGACCACAAAGAGCCCTCACCAGACAGGCGCAACGCACCTAGCTCGTTTGCATCAAGCCCAACGAGACCGGAGTGCAACACCGCAGCCATCGGCAAGTCTTGTTCAGGATTATCTATGATGGATAACAACGCTAGTAAAAGCTGAATTTCTTGGGCTTCAAAGTAGCCGTCCCGTTCATTTACCACCGCAGGGATGCCCGCTTGGCGCATCGCCTCTACCGCACGAGTGCCCCAACCAGCCAAGGATCTGCGCAAAATAGCAAAATCACGCCACTCGATTTGACGGAACGTGCCATCTGGATTTTGCACCTTCTTCTTGGCACCGTGGATTTCCTTAATCTTTTGAATGATGAAATCTAGCTCACGCTCGTTGTTTTCAGGGTCATCCCCTTCGTCTTCGTCGCTTTCACTAGCACTGAGGGTATCCTTGCTCACATCGAGGAGCTGCAATTCCACGTCGCCTCCAACCCAATCCGGTGGCGCATCCTCTACGATGCGGCCCGGAATGAGCGACTCAGCCTCTGTATAGTTAAGCTCTGCTGCCTCTTCTGTCATAATTTGGTAGAACAAGAAATTCGTTGTAGCCAAAATATTTTCATGAGATCGGAAATTCTTCGCTAGGTCGATACGACGTTCCACCGCATCAGTACCGCCGTACGTATTATATTTCTCCATAAACAGAGAACTGTCCGCCATACGGAAGCTATAAATAGCCTGCTTCACGTCCCCCACGTAGAACCTATTATCGACGCGAGAAATCAAGTTGATAATCGTCTCTTGCACACCGTTCGTATCTTGGTATTCGTCGACCATGATTTCTTTGAACGTATCTTGGAGCTCCTTCGCTACATCGGATGGCTGAGGGTCATCCTCTGTGCCTGGCTCAACGAGAAGGGCCAAGCATAGATGCTCCAAGTCACTAAAGTCCATAATGCCTTGCTCTTGTTTCATATCCCGATACGCCTTATGAAACGCAATAGTGAGCTCCACTAAACCTTCGATGATTGGATATTGAGCCTTGAACTGCTCTTGCAAGGTAGCTTCATGCACTGTGAATACAGCGGCTTGCATGGCTTTAAGGTCATCTTTATTTTGGGAGCCTAAAGATTTAAACTCAACTTTTAAACTAGGGTCAACCTCTTCTCCAAGTTTATTAAAGCGGTCTTTTATAAAGGTATCCATATGCTTACAAGCTTCACCCATATCGTACCATGTTTCAGCATTTGAAAGCATGCTTAGTGCAGCTAGTTGGTTATCGTATATGTTTTGCCATTTATGAGGCCCCACTGGATCGAGCAAGATTTGTTCCATCCGTTCTAAGCGCTCACGAATACGGTCAATAACAGCTACATGTTGATTCCACATATATTGGCCCCATAGCGTATCGCTTGGGCTTACAGTCATGGCCTCTTTATAAGGCTCTAAGGCTTTTCGTAACCATCCATCAGGATTGGCAAGGGACATAGCGTAGTTATATAAGGACATAATCTTCGCCGTTAAGCCTGCATCAGATTTATCATCACTGAAGAAGTCCGCCAATTCATAGATATTATAAAGACCTTCTTCATAAGCTTTAGTTAATAAATCGGCTAATACCTCTTGTTGTAAGAGCGCCATTTCTGCTTCGCTGCCAATGCGAGCCGTTGGGTTAATATCTAGCTTGTAGAAATAGGAACGAATTACCCATTGGCAGAAGGAGTGCAACGTAGAAATATGAGCAGATGGCAAGAGATTGAGCTGTCGTTCAAGACGCTCTTGCATAGCCTCGTCATCAGTAGACTCCATGGCTTTTGCCAAGGCAAGTCCAATACGGGCACTCATCTCTTGAGCTGCCGCCTTTGTAAAGGTTACAACCATGAGCTCTTGTACGGATAAAAGATTATCCATATCTTTAAGACGGGTAATAATGCGCTCTACAAGAACTGCCGTTTTACCTGAGCCAGCCGCAGCCGCTACTAGTAAGGTTTGATTATCTAAGGACGAGTCCTTCGGAGCTATGATGGCAGACTCCTGCTCTGGCGTCCATTTAACACCCATGGTTTTCACCTCCTTCGTTACCATTATTTTTATCGTTTCTGTTATTTCTATCGTTACTGTTGTTTCCGTCGCTACTGTTATTTACGTCATTTAAAGCTTCTTTCATCCGTTCTAATGCATCATCTTCAGATAAGCCGGATAGATAATTATACTTATTACGGCTAGAGTCAAAACGGCAGACAGTACGATAATCACAATATGTACATGGTCTAAAGCCATTCAATTGATATGGCTTAATAGGAAACTGCCCATCCCCAATATTACGGCCCGTTTCAGCCATTACGTGGTTTGTATAACGGCACATTACGTCAAATTCACCAGGATTCTTAACCTTGCGCAAATCATTGCTAGAAATGGTTTGATCTCTCTTTGTAGCAATTGGCACATATGGGCCTTTTTTGAGACCATAGGATAAAAACTTATTATCGATATGCGTTAACAACTCAACGTCGTCTGCGAAGTACCCACTATTTTGCCATGCATCGCTTTCCTTAGCCAAAGATATTGCATCTTCATAAGATATAGGCGTTTTAGCCGGAATTTTAGGATTCTTCACATAGGAATACACCACAGCCGCAGGAGCTATCGATTCGCCCTTCGCTTTACCGTAAGCAGATTCTAAGGCCAACAAATAGGTCATGAGCTGCAATTTAAGGCCATAGTATACATCTTGGGCCGTAACATGTGCGCCGCCTGATTTGTAGTCAATAACCATACCATAAGTTTGACCATCTCGGGTATATTCATCGATGCGGTCAATTTGACCAATGAGGCGTAAATAACGATCCTCTCCAAGAGGCACCCGAATCGGATCCCAGCCGCCTTGACGGCCAAAATCTTGCTCTAAGTATTTCGTATCAAAATCACTGCGCTTGGACCACTCAACGAGGCGGTCTACCGTTACATGTAATGTTCTTTGTACACGCTGCTCGATTGCCTTTTGGTAGGCATCACTCGTTTCCTCGCCCCCCTGATTTTCTTGTAAAATCTCATCGGCTACAGAACGACATAAATTTTGTTGCTCCTCTTCATTGAGGTCACGCCATTGTTTATTGTTATCTAATAGATAATTACCTAAACGCTCTAAGTTAGCATGAAGGAATGTACCAATTTCAGGCGCACCAAAGGAGCGTACACGACGCGGTTCTAGTTTCAAACCATACTGCACATAGAACTTGAACGGACATTGCTGATATCTCTCTAGACGCGTCACAGAACCAGACATATAGCCTTTAGATAGGAACAATCCATTCACTAAATCCTTCGTAATGACCGGCACATCATTATTATCTCGAATACCACGAGATACCTCACCTAAACGAGGACGGTAGGTATCGCTGTTACGAGCCCAGTTATATAAGCCCCACCACAGTGGATTCACCTCATGACCGCTAAAGAGAGCGCCCCAGCGTTCAGATAATAACGACAAACTCTGTAAAGGTCGCCATACATACTCCGACTCGGTATCAGGTGCAATAGAGAGTGGAATATCTACCGCCTTATCTACATAACCAAGGGATTCTAGTCGTTTCACCACGAAGGATGGCTCAAGGCCGGTTCCATCTTCACCAGAGCTTGCATAGGACAGCGTCAACGAATCGGATGCCCGCGTCATAGCTAGGTATAGTAGGAAATTCTCGTTGAAAGCCTTCGGCAGGGCACCTTCAGCAAGGGTAATACCTGCATCAGCTAACTCTTGGCGTTCCTTATCCTTAATAAGGCCTTCATCGCCCATGCTTTGTGGGAATACGCCTTGGTTAAGGCCCATGACGAATACCTTAGGCCACCATTGGCTATAACCGCGTTCGATGGTGGTAATCACCACATGATCTAGGGACGGTGGAATCATGGAATAATTTACATCGCTCAAGCCTTCTTCGAGGAGTAGCATCATCTCATCTAGGGTCAACACTTCATCCTTCATGACCATAGAGATTTCATCTATGAAAGAAATAACCGCATTGTACATCTGTTCATGGCTGGCTTTCGACTCTTGATCGCCCACCGTTTCTGCATCTTTTGCCCATTCATATAGACGCTCAGGCACTTGCAAGGTTTCTAAGAGACCATACAGCTGTTCACCCCATTCTGCGCCCGTATGGCCTTCGCTATGAGCGGCAAAGTCAAACCATGGGGATAGGATGTCCATAATAGTTTGCCTTGCTTGGTTAACACGTGCTCTACGAGGTGCATCAGCGTGATTTTCTTCATCTTGTCCCTCATGAAAGCCTCGTAAATAGGGCCAGCTTTCACGTTCCCATTTATAATGGTCGATACCAAACTCGAGCACATAGTTTTCTAGTTCATCTACGGCCTCACGGCTGAGTGGCATCAAGTCTGTTTTAAGCAATAAAAACATGCTGTCTCGACTGTAGCTATGGCGCACAATATCAAAGAGAGCCGTCAACAATTCGCCTAATGGATGGTTTTTCATAGGCCGCTGACGGTCGATAAAGTGCGGAATGCCATACCGGGCGAAGACCTTTTCTAAGGTATCCCCATACGTTTCCGACTCGCGAAGCATAATACATACATCGCGGTAACGTGCCTCTGGAGAGGATTCCACATAAGCTAAGATGCGACGAGCTATGGCATCGGCTTCTCGTTCTCGGTTGTAACCACGAATGAGCGGAACCGTAGTATCAATAGAATTTTGCTTACTAGGACTAGTAAAGTAATTAGCCTCTAATTCTTGTACGATTTTAGGGCCCCGTTTACCATCAAAACCAACCCAGTTAATACTAGAGCCATAACGAGCAACTAAAGTATCGTAAATCTCTAAAGGTCGGCTAAAGAGATGCTCCCCTCGATGAGCAATATTTAATACCTTTGGAGCCATTGGCAAGTCGATGGTAATAACTGCTTCCTTAGCCAAATCAAATAAGGTATAGATCAACTCGTAGTGAGTAGGCGTAAACCAATGAAAGCCATCGATAAAGACGTGGCTGTTTTCCATCAGTGGAGATTGAGGTAATGCCTCTACGATTTCCATGATAGGATCGATGTCGCGCTCCCCATGACGACTGATTTCCTCTTCATAGGCGGCCATACAAATAGCAAGCTCCTGCAATTTCTTTTGTAATACTTTATTTTTAACGGACTCCGCCCCACGTTCAAGGTCATTAGGACCGACGCGGAAGGCGCGAAACTCAGAAAAGAGCTGTTGCAATACAGAGGAAAATTCAGGACGTTTTGTAGCCTGTTCTAAGAGGCCTAATTCTTTTTGTTTTCGCTTCATAACAAGGCGCAACAACATAGACCGGCCAAAGCTAGATAAGCTTGATTGACCGGCCCCTTTGGAGCCTATTGATTGATATACTTGGTAACCCAAACGACCAAAGCCTACGACACGGACCGTAGTAAAACCTTTTTCAGGCATAAATTCTGCAAGTTCTCGCTCTACCCGATAGGTAGCTGGCTCAGGAACGAGTAAGATTATGGGTTCCCCTGGACAATCGGTCATCACTTGACGTATCCGTTCATATACGGCACGTGTCTTACCAGATCCCGCTCGTCCATAATAGACACTAATATTCATGAGACCTCCCTAGTGAAACTTTCACCATCTCAGTTTATATAATTTATATAATCCACAAACTTCATCTTATTTATATATTTCTTGTTCTTAGGTATAGCCTAAAACTATTTTTTTCGATATAATATATTACTATACTAAGTATTATTATATAGTAATATGACATTCTGTGCTTAATTCTGGGGTTAATTTAAGCTAATTGTACAAAATTTGACTCATTTGATTATATTTGTTTATAATTAATAAAAAAATTTATATTTTATTTACAATTAACAGAATTTCATATATAATACATGTTAGTATTTGTGTTATTTGTAAAAAATCATGTATTTAGGAGTGAACTATTATGAACAAAAAACATTTAGCAGCTGCTTTCGCAGTATTTGCAGCTACAACTATGTCTTTCTCTGCTTTTGCAGCATCTGTTGATGCTAATGCACGTGCTTACGAACGCGCTGCAGCTGAGCAATATACTTACGCTGCACCTCAAGCAGCTACACCAGCCTACCAATCTGGTTATGTAACAAGTGCACCACGCCCTGGTTACAAACCATTGCCAGCTGTACCTTACACTGCAGGTGACATGGCACAACAAATGCCTGTATCCAAAGAATTGGGCGATCCAGTTTTCGTAGCACCTCAAACAACTGCAGTAGGTCTTCAAATCATGGACCCTATCGCACCTAGCTACCAACCTGTATACCAAGAAACTGTAACTTCCGTAACAGCTAATGGCAACGGCAGTGCATACGTTTCCCGTTATAAAACTAATCAATTAAATGCATTCGACTTGTTGTTGAACGGCAAATCCTACACTTACGACTTGCCTGCATACACTAATGGCTACCAAGTGAAAACTGCTAGCTCCTACAACCGTGCTGGTGATGGCGTTGCAAACGTTTTCTCTACAAACGTAATCACTGAAGCAGTTGTAAATAACAACTCCTTACGTATCACTGTTAACATGACTCAACCAACAGCTGTAGCAGCTGCTAAATTGCGCTCCATGCAACAAACTGGTCAAGTAGCAGGTGGTGAAGTAGCTGCATTGTTCGCTTACAATGAAAGCTATGATGGTGTAAAACAAGCTGCTCAATATGACGTATTCAACAACGGCAATCGTTACATCATCGTTAAATCCGGCGCTGTAACTGTACCAAACGGTGCACAACACCCTTACGCAACTGCATTGTTCGCAGTAACTGACGATACTGTAGCTGCTGTAACAGTATCTGGCAACACTGCTGATGCTTACGATTTAGTAAAAGGTACTGCATACGCAATTGCACAATCTGCTCGCGTATCTAACGCACGTACTCGCTAATTCTAACTATAATTCGTTACGAATTAACTATAATGGTGAAAGCTACAAGCCTTCACACCTAAAGACTATATAAATCACTAAATCCCCGAATGAGATATCTCATTCGGGGATTTTTTTTAGCTAGTTATAAAGCTCAGGATCTAAGGTCTAACCTTCATACCTAAGCAAATTAAGATGATGTATCTTACCAACTAGGTCCTTAACTTAATAAATTTATGAATTATTAGATTTATGATTCTTTAATTATAGTCTTGTAAATATCTCTAATGCCTTATAGGCCATCAAACGATAGCCACGCGCATTGGGATGTACTTCACCAGCAAAGACAATTTGGCCTATTTGATCCGCTTCATATAAAGTTGTATAGAAGTCTATAACCTTTAAGTCATGCTCTGCTGCATAAGCTTTTAATTGTTCATTTACATCTCGCACAACAAGGTCTAAGCCATCCATATCGCTATCGATTTGTGTTTCTAAACCAATAATAACCTTCCCCTTTGTGCTCGCTAGTTCAATAGCTTTCACCAAGGTCTTGAACACATATGTACTATCTCGACCTTGCAAAATATCATTAGTACCACACATTAAGAAGATATGACGCGTGGAATCAGCTACAGCTGTTGGTAGCCATTTTTCAATGTTATAAATCATGCCCTGAACGGAGCATCCGTCTTCACCATAATTTGTAAAATGTACACCCTCTATAGATGCATCACAAATTTCAACCCAACCTTGGCCATAAGGCACATCATAACCGCGGGTAATGCTATCGCCAAAACAGATAATTTCCATATCTAGACCTCCTGTACTATGCAATAATCATATAACAAAAAGATGATTATACACAATATACATATTATGGAGTTTTATATGCATTTCTAATGGAATTACATGTATGACTATGGTATACTAATTCCACATAAGAGAGGTCTAACATGAGAAAACTTTATCCCTTTTTAATACTAGCATTGGCAACATTGCAATCTGCTAGTGCCATTTCACAATATGAATTAGAGAACAAGCCTACTCAATACCAAGTAGCTTATAATAGTCCTTCAGAGACTGTGTATATCGACTTAAGTACAATCAGTCTAGCACAGGCAGGTCCTACGTATAGCACGCTTCATGCTCGTACAATTAGTCTGTATAAAAATCAGAATATCATAGCCGATTATTCAACTAATTATACATATCATCGAGGTAACACCTCTAAAGATATTTATCTTATGGATTGGCATGTGGCACCAGCGAAATTCTACCAAGTAAATGGCGCCCCTATAGGAGCTGCTAACAATCAGCGTTCTGTTCTATCTACAGGTGCTCATGTCGCTACAAAGGGCTCTGCGGTTGCTGAAATAGGTCAATTTATTTTACATAATGCATTGGAAATGGAACGTATTACATATACTTCTACGAACCCCTATGTACCACCACGTCCATATAAGCCAATAAGTGCACCGGCTCCAACAGCAAGCAAGCCATTATTTGGTGTTCAACCACCACCAGGCGTATACAAACCGCTAAACCAATTAGAATCGCCTTATACTCCTAATCAACCACGGTTAACACCATCTAAACTAGGTGTATATGGTCCTGTCCCCCCACCTTCTCCACAAGGTCCAAGACCGAGTGACTGGATTCTTGATATCCAAAATCAAGATATGCCAGATCCTAATACACCTATGAGTGAATGGAGACCGCAACCGGACTATCACGCACCACAAAAACCATAGGCATATAACTAATAGAAAAACGAAAGAGACTGAACAGCTCCTTACCTTAGGAGAACTGTTCAGTCTCTTTTATTTCATATTTTGTTTCTATACAATCAGATAAACCTATTGTATGATGCTTTCACATTATTTAAGACGTACAAAGAACAATGCGATAGCACCGATAACAGGAGCGATAGCAAGAGTCATCAATGCAGATTGATAGCTACCTGTAGCCGTTAACATGCTACCTAAAATCATAGGTGCCAACATAACACCGATTTGGTTAAATAAGTTTACAAATCCTGCTGTAGTACCACGTAAATGAGGTGCTGCGGATTGAATTACGAGAGCATTGGTCAATGCACTATGCATGAAAGCACCGATACCAAGGATTGGACCTGTTATGAAGAGCATATCTGGATTTGTAGTGCTTGCAAAGAGGATCAACGCTGGTGCGAATAAGAACATAACAAGAGCTACTAAATGGTTTTTCTTAATCGGTAAGATATCGGACAAAATACCGATGGTCGGCTTTGCAATAAGAGCGGCTAAACCAAAGGCAGACATTACATGGCCTGCATAGATAGCATTAACGCCGAGTTGTTTAACCATGTACAAGTTTGACCATTGAGCCACAGCCCAAGTAGCACCTGTAGCAAAGAATCCTGCAAAGGCAAGACAACAAATATTGCGATTTTTCAAAACATGTAGCAAATTTTCCTTTAAGGAAGTCTTTTCGCCTACATGAGCAGATGCCGTACTCGCCTCTGCTTCCCGTTGTGCTAAGATTTCAGCACTTGGTTTACGAACAGTGAAATAGCTGAGAATGAACACAAGGATTGGTAATACGGCTGTTAAAAGGAATGCATTTTGCCAACCATAATTAGTGGCTACATATGGTGCGTATAGGTTTACAGTGGTCAACCCAAGGGATGTACAGGACATAAAGATCCCTACTGCAGCACCACGTTGATTAGGACCAAAGTAGTCCCCAATAGCACTTAAACAAGATGCTTGTACAGGAGCAGATACGATACCTAATAAGAAGCGCAATACCCAGCCATAAGTGTAATTATCGATGGTACTCATCAATGCCGTAATGAGCGCCATAGAAAGTAAGCTCACCAAAATGGTATAACGGTAGCCAATGCGATCCGCTAAGATACCACCTGGTAAAACCATGATGGCATAGCCCATATAAAAGGCGGATAAATAAGCCGTACCCATTTGAGGCGTGAAACTCAACGCTTCATTAACAATAGGCATCAAGGATGCCCAAGATAAGCGCATAACAAAGCTAATCAAAAATGTTAGCCATACGCTGACAAGAATTAAAATCTGAGTTCGTGAGAAACTAAGTCGATTCATACGAGCTCCTTTCTACAGAATAAA
The DNA here is from genome assembly GCA_900549845.1 of uncultured Veillonella sp. Classification (GTDB taxonomy): domain Bacteria; phylum Bacillota; class Negativicutes; order Veillonellales; family Veillonellaceae; genus Veillonella. The sequence goes on from URPT01000011.1 coordinate 15,363, forward strand.
AACATATAAAGTAATCATACTATAAATAAAGGGTATTTTACAAACTCCAAAGATTATCAAAATACAATAAAAAGCCCTCTAGGCATATAACCTAAGGGGCTTTCTAAGTCGTGGCGGAAGGGTTGGTATGCGCTATCCGTTACCTTGATTTCACTCTTCAGTTTACCCAACCGTAATAATCGCCGAACCAAACCAAGTTGCCGTCTGCTTTGGGCCGGTTTTGTACCTGTGCCAGGGGTTCGTGCGTTCCGCACATACCCTAAGTCGGGATTGGAGGTTTTGTGCGGGCTCCGACTTGCTAATTACTTTAATTTAGATATGTATAGAATGCCATTTCCATCAGAAAACAATTTAATACAGTTTCAATACTTTTATACATAATCCAATCCTTTTTAGTTTTGTTTAAGTTGTTTGAACGAAGAATAATCCACCAGATAGATCTCGATTTATAAAAATATATCCGATGTTCTCAGTTAGATAAAAAATTTCATTTACTTCTTCAGGTAGATCCATTCCTAAGATTTGACCTATGAAAATATATTTTTCTAGACAATCTCCTCTCTCTTGCTGTAAATATTCAGGTTGTCCTCCTAGAAAACTCATTTCATCTATATTCTCAATAGGATTAATTGGATAAAATTTATCTAGGTTAAACTTGAACTGATTTTTATCTCCGATGATAACTCTCGTGTATCCTTGAAAAGCATCGTCAATTTCAGTAATGTAGTCAAGAAAATAATCTTCTTTATCATAATAAGAAAAAACGTAAATTGCGTTATCTTTATATTCCTTATCCTGAAAATCTGTTTTAAATTGAGGTGCAATAGTTAATAGATTTTCAATTGGTATGAAAGCAATCAATGCTAACTCATGACCATCTGGCGCTATCACTTTATTTGAATAGTCTAAATCTAGCCCAACTAATATATTATTTATATTGGGTTTGCTATCTAAAAAGTTAAAATTAACGCATCCATTTTTTTCCATTTAAATTCTCCTAAAAATTTAAGGGCATTTCTTACCTGATTTTTTCAATTTTCTAAGAAATTTCTTGGCTTCTTTTCTTAATCCTCCTCCAGAAGTTTTGGGTTTGTAACGATAATCCACTAAATCTTATTAATTAATTGATATTTACCAATATTTTTAATTCGTCTGGTAGTTTGGCACCATTTCTATATGCCTTTTTAGCCCAAAATATGGCTTTTTCTTTATTACCTTGTGTGAAAAATAAATCGGCTAAATTGGATTGGGCAATTGGATGTCCATTTTTTGCCGCTATCTCTAGCCATTTAAATTCCAAATCTTGATCTATAGATACAAACATATGGTATTGATATAATTTGAATGCTGAGTTTTTATCTCCATTAGTGGCGTTCTTTTCGAGAATTTGAATTTCTTCATCTGAAATCCAATAAGTACTACCTGTTGATATAAAGTTAGTCATTTTAAATTTCTTTCCGGATGTTGTTTACATGATATTAAAGGGGTGTACCTGTGCGTACCGCACATGCCCTACGTCAGGATTGGAGGTTTCATACGGGCTACGGCTTGCTTTGAAATCTATTTTTGAACGTAAGGAATTTATCATATGAATTTAGTTGTTCAGCAGAATAATTTTCCATAATCTCAGAATTATCACTATCTACAATAGAAACAAAAAATATGACATTATTTGTTTTTTTCTTATCTATATTTTCTATCGCTTTTTTAAATCCTCCTATAATTGAATCATATACTTCCGCCTGATATTGCTCAAAATTATCTTCTGATATTAATGTATTTGCATCATTAAGAATATTTTGAATCTCATTATTGAATATACTATCTATTTTCTCAGGAACCTCTCCAAGTCCTATTGCAAATTGAGGGTAATACCATTTAATAAAAGGCTGGTCTTCTTTTGGGTAGTTTAGTTTTTCTATTTCGTAGTGAGAAATAGTGTTAGCAGCCCAACCTAGGTATGAACAATAGTCGTCAATATATAATGAATAGGCAAAAACATCATTAGAATGATATTTTTCTAATACAAATTTAAATGTCTCTGTAACTCCTTTAGATACATTCTGGATTAAATCTTGAATTATATAATTACTTAAAATACTCATTTTAATTTTCCTTTTATAAATTTTTGTTATCAATCAGTTTCTATGCACATTTACTACGTGATCCGTATTTCCAAAACCTTACCACCAATTCTAGTTAATTACTTACTCATATATCTATCTGTTTGAGCTTTGTTATACTTAATTTCCTATTTTTTTTAATAACTAGAAAGAAAGAGATAATCGGAAACACGACTAACTTAGCTATCGTGTTATCCCCATAATAAGCCATCCATAACCAAATGAAAAACCAAGAAATTAAGAGACAGTAGGTTTCTCGCCGTTTTCATTGTTGAGGACGGTCAGGCGGCGGGCTTTGTCGTAGGCGTAGCGGCGGTTGAATACGGTACAACAAAGGTCGTCTAAAAGTTAGATTCCAGACGACCTTGATGCTGACTAGTGATGAGGTTGTTAAAGAGCAAACATTTCAGATGATCTCAAAGAAGGTTTTGAGGTCATCTAAATAGCGGAAACCACGCGCAAATTCTACACACAAATCTACGTCAAGGATGGAAGTCTCATACAGGCTACAGTTTACTTTTTTCATTCGAAAGAAAATTTTAACATCTTTGATAACCGATGTATAAAATATAGAATTGCCAAATATTCATCTTGGTAACAATATTCTTCAGTTCTCAATCCTCTTTCAGAATAGAATATATGCCATTTTTTATTTTCTTCAACAATACATAATGATTCATCATTTACTTCATTAATTGAGTAACTATCTTCTGGTACTCCTTTACTTTTAAGATATGAATTCAATTCATTAATTTTTATCATTTTCCTATTTTTACCTCTTCCAGTTGCCCAGATGCTATATAATTTAACAGATTTTGGTAATTCATACTGTGTACCTAATCCAACCTCTCCGAACGGGTCGTAGGCGTAGTCGATGGTGCAACCATCAGATTGCCGTTAATCTAATTGTTTAAGGCCATCTGAAAAAACAACTTTCAGACGGCCATTATCCTGACTAATGTTTCACTATCACTAGCGATATTTTTTTCTTGGATCTTTGAAAGTTCCTATAAACTTCAGATCATTGTAAAGTTTACCTGGATTTTCCTCATAAAATGTTGCATTAGAATAGTAATATAAAGAATTACCTTCATTTATTCCTTTCTCTTTTGCTACTTTCACAATATCTTTTATAACTTTATTGGAGTGTGCCCCAACTTCTTCTGCTAACACTTCAACTGGCACAATTTCTCCATTATCTGTCTGAAATGCCACAAAATAATCAGAATCAATAAATGAAACTCCAAAATCTGCAAAAGCTGGACAATGAGAATCTGAGTCCTCCATTCCATCTGTATATTCATTAAACTCATCAGGTGTTTTAAAAGATGTCCCCATCCACACAGAAATCATATCTTTAGTTGTTTCAATCATATAATACCTCATAATTCAAAATGTTATATATTTTATTACTCCCAATAAAAGTCTAAATTATTTAATTCCTTCCACTCTTCCAAAGAATAAAGAAAAGGCAAAGAAAAATTTTCCAATAATTTCCCCTTTAAATTTTCTGATACCATGAATGCTCCTGAATAATTGTGATTGGAAGACAATAAAATATCCTTATCCGAATTAGTATATGCCTCCAGTGAAAAACCATCTTCATCTAATGCTAAATCTGGATAAACAATTTCATCCTCAATTTCCCAAGCAACTATTCTTACCAAATAATAGATTTCATTCGTCAATAGCTCACCTTTTGTATTGACAATAATTACCTTGCTCATACCAAAATCATAGTCAAACCCATATTTTTTTATAAATTCCAAAAAACGCGCTGACATGATAAAGAAATCATTATATGGAAGAAAATCAAAAGTAACACCTCTTGCTTTCTTTAAGCATACATACACTTGTTCAGGCATTAGAGGGATTTCTTGTCCCTTTACGAACCAACTCCAGGGAAAGTCAAAATCAGGATGCGTTTTTTTAGGGTTGAATACCTCTGATATACCTAGGACTCCACTACTTACTCGTGGCAACCCCATTTTTTCTACTTTATCCATACTCTGCAGAGCATATCCCCATACTAATAACTTTTTCATAATACCCTCCTAAGGTAATTGTTTTGTTTTCTTTCCAAACAGCCTGTGGAATTAAATGGTGTGTCTGCCAAGAAGAAGCTGGACGGAATATTCCCTAAGATTCCACGCTCTTACGCAAGCGATAGCCACTCTCTCCCAAAGGATCAATCCATTCTTGAGTATTCAGAGCAAACTGGTTCTGAAGGCGGAAGGTTTTGTCAGAGCTACGGCTTGCTACTTCGAGATTGAAGGCTTCATGCGAGCTATGGTTTGCTACACTTACTATATATACACGACACTACGGCATTTTATTAATCATCAGGATTTTCTTCTAAACAATTTAGAAACTCATCAAATGATTTCGCTATAATAATTGAATTTTTTTCAAAATTAGCTTCCCTTGATATATTTTCACTCCATACGTCCCTTACATAATAAATAACTTGCCAACTATTTTTTTCTAAACAGAGGTAATTACCTCCCCAATCAAAAGCAAAAGGAATTAAATTCCTAGGTAACTCATTAAGATCCCATTCATTTATCGCTCTTCCTTCTAATGTGAAATCTGGATCATCCTCAAACTGCTTAGAATATTTCATTGGAATGAAGTCGCGAATTTCAATATAGTCATAATCAATATTATCATTGACAAAACAAGTAAGATTGGGAGTACCTCCATTCCATTTGAAGTAATGTGACTTGAATGAAGATGGAAAAGATACTTCTAATTTTTTTTCAACCTCATTGAAATCATTTTCAGATAAATTTTTATCACAATCATAAAAATTGAGCATGGTAAACTCCTTTAAGTTATACAAAGCAAAGGATTGCTTCTACTAGAATAGTTTATTTATTTTTTAAGTTAAGCGTTCACTCCAATAGAAATAGATAACACATCTTCCTCATTGTCGAGTAGAGATATATCGATAACTTTATCTATTTTATGACTAAATAATTCTACTAGCTATTTAACCTGCTTCATATAATGATTTAACTGCCTTTGATTCTTTAAAATAATTGTCTTGTCAGAATAATTTTTAACAACTACATTATATTGCTCGACATATTTTTTAGAACGTCCGTCTAATAAAATCCATTTCACAAATGCAAAATCAAATTTTTCATTACAGTCTTCTGCCATGCTAGGACGTGTCTTTCCCCTATATGTTAAATAGCGCCTAAATGCCCGATAGAGACAATTAACTCTGTTAAAGTTGAAATAGACAATACAGTCAGCTTCCCTCATGCGTTCTTCATAAAGACAGGCCGAGTAATTCCCTTCAATAATCCAATCACGTTGTAGCATAAATGTTGATATATCGTCAGTCATTTCATCAACTGTTCGCTCTTGCCAATTTGATGTGAAATGAATTTTATCTAAATGAAGAACCTCACAATTGTAGTGTTGACCTAAAAAGTTTGCCAAAGTAGACTTTCCAGAGCCGCTATAGCCAATGATTGCAATTTTCAATACAGGTC